>JBIKYT010000050.1:0-13975 GCA_044355095.1 Ilumatobacteraceae bacterium | reverse complement strand
CTCATCCGCCTGCGTCCCGAGCTCGTTTCGCAAGTAGATTGCCCTGGTTCCGCGGCCGACATCGACACGCAGGAGGACCTTGCGCAATGGACCTAAACCACACTTTCACCGTCAATCAACCCATCGCCGAAACCTGGGTTGTTCTCACCGACCTCGAGCGCATTGCGCCTTGTTTGGCCGGCGCTGAACTACATGAAGTACACGGCGACGTTTTCAAAGGCGGAGTCAAGATCAAAGTCGGGCCGATCGTGGCCCAATTTAAAGGTGAAGCACAATTCGTTGAATTAGACGCGGTCAACTTCCGCGCCCACCTCAAGGCATCGGGTCGTGACATTGGCGGCAAGGGCAATGCCTCTGCAACGATCACTGCCCAACTCTCCTCTATTACGCCGACGAGCACTTCGGTCAACGTTGTTACCGATCTCGCCATCACCGGCAAGGTCGCACAATTTGGACGCGGCGCACTTGCTGACATCAGTGAAAAACTCATCGCTCAATTCGCAGACAATTTGAACGCCTTGATTGATCGTGAAGGTGGCGCTCCGGCACCTTCAGCCAGTGCACCAGTCACTGCTGCTTCAGCCACTGAAACGCCGTCCACTGGCAAGGTCACCGATGCTTCAGCCGAAGAACCCAAGATTCGTAAAATTGAAGGCCCCGCCGCCGAACCGTTGAACCTCCAGTCGGTCGCTGGTGGCGCCATGATGAAGCGACTTCTTCCTATCGCTGGAGCAATCTTGGGTGTGCTCTTGTTCATCGTGCGTCCCTTACGCCGCCGTCGCAATCGCGAGAGTTGAACAACGACCTCATTGCCAGTCCTCACGATCGAGAGTTAGTCACCCAACTTCTCGGACGAGAGCCACATAGTGCTTTTGCTGTTGTCGTTCGCGATACCAACGGAATTCCTGTCGTCATTAAGAACGCCCCATTTCTCGCCGATGGCACACCGATGCCAACGCTGTATTGGTTGTGTTCACCCGAAGTATTAGTTGCAGTCAGTCGTCTTGAAGCAGCGGGCGGGGTCAACGACGCCGAAGCGCAAGTTGATTCCAACGAACTTGAAGATGCCCACCGGCGTTACCAAGCCGAACGCGACGCCTATATTCCTAGCGATCATGATGGTCCTCGCCCATCAGGAGGTGTCGCTGGCACCCGCATCGGCGTGAAGTGCTTACACGCTCATTACGCGTGGCATCTCGCAGGTGGCGATGATCCGGTCGGTCGCTGGGTTGCCGAACGTATCGAGGGACAACACGTTGAGAAAACCAAAGGAAATTTCTCTACGGGCAACGTGGCCGCAATTGATATCGGGACAAACTCGACCAATTTGCTCATCGTTGATCACTATGGAAAAACCCTTGAACGGCAAGTCAATGTGACCCGACTTGGTCAGGGTGTTGACAAGACTCGAACACTGTCACCAAATGCCATTGATCGAACTATTGAATGTCTCACGAAATATCGCGAACTTCTTGATGCTCATGGTGCACCTCGCTTGCGAGTTGTTGCATCAAGCGCATCACGTGACGCAACCAATCGTGATGACTTCTTTGATCGAGCCGAACAAGTCTTGGGTGTGCGACCCGAGTTAGTAAGTGGCGAAGAAGAAGCTCGTCTTGCTTACCGTGGCTGCACATCACATGTCGATGTTGACAAAAACGGTCACCTCATCATTGACATTGGCGGCGGATCAACTGAACTCATCGTAGGCACAACTCAGCTGTCGCGCGCCCACAGTATTGATGTTGGTGCAGTTCGTATGACTGAACGACATCTGCACCATGATCCGCCGCTTCCCGAAGAACTGTTGAATGCCATCGGCGAAGTTCAAGATTTGTTTGACGATGTCGTACGAGACAACCCCTCTATTACCCATATCCGACAGATCATCGGAACAGCGGGAACGATCGTCACTATTGCCGCAGTTGAACTCGGTCAACAAGTATTTGATGCCGATGAACTCCATGGCTTTCGACTGACGCGAGAAGCAATCGAAGATGTCTTCCGCACTTTGGCAACCGAACCGCTGATTGATCGAATTCATAACCCTGGATTACCTCGCGACCGAGCCGATGTCATCGTTGGTGGCTGTTGTGTACTCGTTGCTTTGATGCGGACCCTTGACGCAGACGAATTGATTGTCTCAACAAACAACATTCTTGATGGAGTTTGTGCTGAACTGCTGAGCAACATATGAGCACTTTTGATTCCCATCCAGCTCGTGCCAATGCGGGCCTTCGGTTGTATGGCCGCCGCGTCTTAATGCGTCCATTGGTACCATCTGATTTCGCGGCATGGTCCGATGTACGGCGGCGCAACCGTCAGTGGCTGACCATCTGGGAACCACAGAAAATCAAGCATGCGCCCGATCCAGAAACTGATCGTGATGCATTTAGTGCACGGTGCAGCATTCGCGATCGCGAACGGCAAAACGGTACGGCGTACACCTTCGGACTCTTTGTCAACCAAAACTTTGCCGGCGAGGTCAACCTCAATTCCGTGCAACGCGGCGCGTTAATGACCGGAACGATTGGCTACTGGATTGATCAAGCCCAAGCGGGACAGTCATACATCGCCGAAGGTGTCGTGGTGATGTGCCGTTATGCGCTCGAAGATCTTGGCTTACATCGCATCGAGATTTGCATCGTTCCGCGAAACAGCAACAGCCGACGAGTCATGGAAAAACTCAACATCCGCGACGAAGGCACCGCACTTCGATTCCTAGAAATCAACGGTGTTTGGGAAGATCACGTGCGTTACGCGATCACCGCCGAAGAATGGAATGAACGGCGCGACGAACTATCGGAACGGTGGTTTTAGTTCCTTGCTCAATCAGGCTGATTGAGCAAGGTTGCGATAAGCCGCAGCTTTTTGGCGACGCACGGTGGTGCGGCGCTTCCATTCCTTGACCTTCCAGTGTCGCAAGTTGCGAGCATGATCAAGTTTTTTCACTGCTTTCTCGGCATCGTGATGGTGGAGTGGCTTCCACTCGGCCCCCGGTTCGATCACATCGTCGGGTTCGACTCCGTGACTCACCAATGCGGCCAACTCGTGAAGCTCACTGTTGACACGGTGACGTTCGCCGTGGGCGTGGGCCCGCTGCTCGGCTCTCGGCAGCGGTACCGCTTCCTGACTTCGATGGCGCTTGCTCATTCGGTCCTCCTTACAGGCTCCGTTGAACTCCCCTTAAGTGAACCGTACAACAATTCAAGGAAAAAGCAAGTCACTTTTTTCGGGACGTTCGTCCCAAATCTGTCCTGCTTTCAGCGGCTCTTATGTGAGCGAACTATTTCTTGGAGGAGATCTGATTCTGCAAGGCCGCAATGCGTTCAGCGAACCATGGTTGACGAGTGCTCCACAACTGCGGTGTTAATTCACGCTCGACCGCCACTACATGTTCTGAAACATCAGCCATGGCCTGAACGGTCTTTTTCGTTTCGATCACCAATTCACGTGGAGCCGATGCTGCTCGTGCCGCCATTGCATGCGCAACAGATTGCAACTGATCGTCGTCAACACAACGATGCACGATGCCGAGTCGTTCTGCCTCTGCACCGTCAACAACTTCGCCGAAAATGACTGTTGCCATAGTTGTTTGTGGTCCGGCGATGCGACGCAGCATCCAGGTGTGGCCACCGCCGGGATGAATTCCGATTTGCAAGAACCGCGTATCAAACTTTGCACGTCGCGCCGCAATACGAACATCACAACCAAGAGCCAAGTTCATACCTGCTCCAACGGCCGCTCCGTTAACGGCAGCCAAAGTTGGCAATGGACTGCGAGCGATACGCAAGAAGCCTTCATAAATATTGCCAAGGCTTTCAGCTGAACTTTGTTGCAGGTTGCCAAGATTCGCTCCCGCACAAAAAGCTGGTGCCGTACCCGTTACAACGATGGCACCAACATTGCTGTCATTCTCAATGCGGTCCATCGCCGAGATAATTTCGGCCACAAGAGGAGCGGTCAAAGTGTTGCGCTCACCTGGATTGTTCAAAGTGATTGTTGCAACGCCATCGGCGATGTCAAGTAATACGAGAGAGTCGTTAGTTGTCACCCGATTAGTCTCGCAGAATGATCGTTCGGTTCTGATATCCAAACGGTTCAAGGCAATAAGGTTGAGACATGTCCATTGACCCGACTTCGCAAGTCGTCCCCGACCGCAAAAGTCGACCCGCCGCCACCGTGATTTTGACTCGCGAAAGTGGGCTTGTTGATTGTGGATTTGAGGTACTCATGTTGCAGCGCAGCACCGTAGGAGCATTTGCTGGAATGTGGGTCTTCCCGGGTGGCCGCATTGACGATGCGGATGCGGGTGAAGACGATCTTTCAAAAGCCCGATCTGCCGCTGTACGCGAGGCTGCTGAAGAAGTATCAGCCGCCATTGAGCATTCATCGCTATCGGTATGGAGTCACTGGACTCCCCCGTTAAATGCCCCGGCTCGATTCACCACCTGGTTCTTTGTTGCGCCGTGGGCCGGCGAGCAGGTTGTTGTTGACAATTACGAAATAGTTGACCATCGGTGGATGGCCCCGGATCACGCTTTGACCTCGGGAATCCCCATGGCACCACCGACCATTGTGACGTTGCACGAGCTTCTAGAAGCTGGCGGTCACGATGCCATTCACCGCGGACGCGTCGAGCCGCCGGCCTATGTGACCCGTCCAGCAGTGGCCGCCGATGGCTCATCCATTTTCTTATGGAGCGGAGACGCCGGCTACGAAACCGGCAACCCCGACCTACCTGGACCACGAAATCGCCTGCTGCTTCCTGAAGGTTTTGGTGGGCCAGTGTTCGAGTACATCCGCTCTGCTTAGAAGACTTACATTCAACGGGTTGTAGCGTCATAGCGATGCTTGACCATGTCTTCACCGATGTCATTAGTGCATTGCGCGATGCATTTGAAGGGGCATTTCTTGAACGTCAAGCGTTCGAAGAGCACTTTCAAGTTGATATTCAGCTCGGCGATGTCAGTTGGGAAACCAGTTACGGCTTGCCTGGCGAAGGTCAACCACCGCGCATCGTTGCCCACATCTCCTTTGACTGGCCGTCATGGAGTCAGACCGCGTATCGCAAGTGGTACGTCGACGAATCAATTGACGAACTTCCGGCAATTGAAATGGAAATCGTTCTTCGTATTCAACGCATTCGAGACAATCCAGATCTCGCTGCAGTTCGCTCGATCTTGCCCGAAATGAGTCCACTCATTGGCAATGGCCGGCTTGAACGCGCTGGTCTCACCGTTGAAGCAACATTCTTAGACGACATCAGCCCAGCAGAACATGCTGTCGAGGCGACATACGAAGGTATGTATGAACTCGCCGAAGAATCATTGGCAGATGGCGCTAGCACATTGCTTGATGAACACTTTGGCGCTCTCGGAGGATGGGTCGCAGCAACATTGGTCAAACTCGGCGATATTAAATACTCATTTCTGCCAGCCGACACACCAGACAACGAATAGTTCTTCAGCACATCAACAGAAAGATCATCATGACCCTCATCACTTCTGCCGACAGCGTTGTTCTTCTTGAGATCAGCGAACGCATTGCAACAATTACTCTCAATCGCCCATCAGCCCGCAACGCGCTTTCGACTGAAGTTTTAAAACTTCTTCCCCAACTCATGAAGCAGGCTGATGCATCTGACGACGTCGACGTCATCATCCTCACCGGAAGCGACCCCGCCTTTAGTGCGGGACTCGATCTCAAAGAACTCGGATCGACCGGCGACAATCTGGGTGCAGGGACCGGAGCTGATGGTCGACCCAATGCCGACGGAGTTCGCGGACCATTCCCCGCTCTCAAGAAACCACTCATCGGCGCAATAAACGGCGTTGCCGTCACCGGCGGATTTGAACTCGCACTCAACTGTGATTTCTTAATTGCTTCGGAGAACGCAAAGTTTGGTGACACTCACGCGCGCGTCGGTGTGATGCCTGGTTGGGGTCTGACGGTTTTACTCCCCCAGGCCATCGGTGTGCGCCGAGCCCGAGAAATGAGTTTCACTGGCAATTTCATGTTGGCTCCTGAGGCCTACGATCGCGGGCTCGTCAATCACGTTGTGCCCCATGCCGATTTAATCCCGTTCACCCGCCAGATCGCTCGAGATATCGCAGGGAATGATCAACCGGGGGTTCGCCAGATTCGCGGCACTTACGGCGAAATCCATGCCGAAACCGCTGGATGGACCATTGAGGCCCGCGATGGCGCAGTATGGCGCAAAGAGCAGTTCTCCACTGAAAAGGTTGAAGAACGCCGCCGTGCCATTCAAGATCGTGGCCGCCAGCAATAAGGCATTCATGAAACTAACGGCAGCATTTGGGCAGTACATGTCACGCCATTGTTCGTTCTATAGCCATTCTGTGGTCGTGTAGCCTTTGCTCACCGTTCGTTTGGCATTCCCGCCAAACGCTTTAGGGGAGGAAAAAATATGCGTAAGAATGCACGATTGCTGGCAGCATCAATTGCCGCACTCAGCCTCTTCGCTGCCGCTTGTGGCGGCGACGACAGTGGCACAACCACCGAAGCACCTGCGGGCAGCGATGCCCCAGCAACTGGCATCATCGCTGGCGTCGCTTTCGACACCGGCGGCCGTGGTGACGGTACCTTCAATGACTCAGCAGCAACTGGTGGCGAGCGTGCCGCCAGTGAACTCGGTGTTGAAATCAAAGAACTTGAAGCAGCAGTTGACGAAGACCGTAAGGCCAACCTCGAATTGCTCGCAGGCGACGGCGCACAGGTCATCGTTGGTGTTGGATTCATGTTCACCGATCCCATGACTGAAGTTGCCGCGGCTAACCCCGACGTGCACTTCGGCATTGTTGACTCAGTTGTTGACGCTCCGAACGTGAGCAGCTTGTTGTTCGCAGCTAACCAGGGTTCATTCCTCGTTGGTGCAGCAGCCGCTCTCAAGAGCACCACTGGTCAGATCGGATTCATCGGCGGTCAGGAAATTGACCTCATCAAAGAATTCGAAGCTGGTTACACCGCTGGAGCCAAGTATGTCAATCCCGACATCGTGGTCAATGTGAAGTACCTCGGACCGGCCGGCGACAACTCCGCATGGGGCAACGTTGCTGGTGCTAAGGAAATCGCTGCTGGCTGGTACGCCGCTGGCGCCGACATCATCTACACCGCTGCTGGCGGTTCAGGTGCAGGCACCATCGAAGCCGCTATCGAAGCCGGCAAGTGGGCCATCGGTGTTGACAGCGACCAATACCTCACCTCTGGCGATGAAGCAGCACAAGCAGTCATTTTGACCTCGATGATCAAGCGCGTTGACGTTGCTGTGTTCGAGACCATCAAGGCTTCGGTTGACGGTGACACCTCTGGTGGCATCAAGATGTTCGACCTCAGCAATGACGGCGTTGGCTACTCAACCTCAGGTGGATACCTCGACGATGTTGTGAGCCAGCTCGACGAAATCAAGGCCAAGGTTGTTTCCGGCGAAATTGAAGTTCCGACGAAGCCCTGATTCAGTTTCTGAATCAATCTGAAGCAATTAGTTAGTCGAGAGCCCGGGTCCATGACCCGGGCTCTCTGCTATAACGGGATATGTACTTCAAGGGGCGCCATGACTGAATACTCTCAATTGAATAACCAATTCGCAGTTGAATTACACGGCATCACCAAGCGATTTCCCGGTGTTATCGCCAACCATGACATCGAACTTCTTGTTCGGCCTGGAACGATTCATGCCATCGTTGGTGAAAACGGTGCTGGTAAATCAACATTGATGAAAACCTTGTACGGCATGCATCAGCCAGACGAGGGCACCATCACTGTCAACGGAACACTGGTGCAATTCAAGACCCCGACTGACGCCATTGCTACAGGCATCGGCATGGTGCACCAACACTTCATGTTGGCTGACAATCTCACGATCACCGAGAACATCATCTTGGGTGCTGAACCTGTCGATAATCGCGGGCGGATCAATTTCAAAGAAGCGCGAGATCGTATTGAAGCACTCATGACATCGCTTGGTGCGACGTTTAATCCAGATACAAATGTTTCTGAGCTCGGCGTTGGTCAACGTCAACGTGTTGAGATTCTCAAAGTTTTATACCGTGGCGCGAAAATACTGATCCTCGATGAACCTACTGCCGTACTCGTACCGCAAGAAGTTGAGGAGTTATTTACGACCCTCAAGCGTCTCGTCGCCGATGGAGCCACCGTCATTTTCATTTCGCACAAACTTGATGAGGTGCTCGCCTACTGCGACGAGATCACCGTCATTCGACAAGGTACGACAGTTGCCCACACCACACCATCGCAAGTGACTCGTCGTTCACTTGCTGAACTCATGGTTGGCAGCGACCTGCCCGACCCATCTGGTCGCGAAACAAAAGTTGGCGACGATGTTCGTTTGCAAGTGACTGGCCTCAATCTGGCTGGCGATATTGCCGGCGCAAAACTCGCACTGGAAGACATCAATGTCGCAGTCCATGCTGGTGAAATAGTGGGAATCGCCGGCGTTGAAGGAAACGGCCAATTTGAATTGTGCGAATCCATCTTGGGACTGCGCACCATTTTGAGCGGTTCAATTTCGGTCTGCGGGCAAGAACTTTCGCACACCGAAACTCGCGAACGAATCAACATGGGATTGTCGTACATTCCATTTGACCGCCATCGTGAAGGACTGCTGCTTGATTCTCCGCTTTGGGAAAACACGTTCTTGGGCCGTGAAGAAAACGCTGCACTCACGAACGGTCCTTTCATTTCGCGGAGCAAGATTGAAGCTGATTGCCGAACAATTATTGATCGTTTCGGTGTCCTAACGCCCAGTGAACAAGTCCCTGCGTTTGCCCTCTCGGGTGGCAACCAGCAAAAACTTGTCGTTGGTCGCGAAATGGCCAGTAACCCAAAAATTCTTTTGGCCGCACACCCCACCCGTGGAGTCGACGTTGGTGCCCAGGCTGCAATTTGGGATGAATTGCGCCATGCCCGCGACAACGGTCTTGGAGTGCTGCTTATTTCAGCCGACCTTGAAGAACTCATCGGATTATCTGATCGAATTTTGGTGATGTTTGATGGTCGCATTACAGCCCATCTCGATCCAGCAACTGCCACTCCTGAAATGCTCGGAACATATATGACTGGCGAAGAGCAAGGAGCCGCTCAATGAAAAACCACCGACTTCAACGCATGCTTGTCACATCGGCCAGTTCACTGCTAGCAGTATTTGTTGCGCTCTGTATTTGTGCAGTGATTTTGTTGATCACTGGCAAAGATCCTATTGAGGCATACCGCACTCTGTTCGGCGCAGCGGGCGAAACAAAAGTTTTGCAAGGTGCACTCAATCGAGCCACACCACTCATGATTTCAGCCGCCGCAGTGGCCATCGGATTCAAAATGAATCTCTTCAATATCGGCGTTGAGGGCCAAATGCGCGTCGCACTTTTGGCAACTGCTGTTGCCGGCGCTGCTGTTGACCTACCTGCACCGTTGCACATTCTTTTCTGCCTTGTTGTCGCAATGGCTACTGGCGCGATTTGGGCGGGTATTGCGGGCTGGCTAAAAGTCAAGCGCGGTGTCAATGAAGTGATTTCAACCATCATGTTGAACTTCGTGGCCCTGAGCTTGGTCGCCTGGGCATTTGATTCGTTCTTCCGTGTCGAGAGCACCACTGGAAGTTTGCTTGTGAAGACTAAGGAACTCCCAACCTCGGCGTGGTTTCCCGACATTGTTGATCGTCGCCTGAACGGAATGTTCTTTGTTGCGATTTTGGTTTTGGTTCTCTTCTATGTTTTGGTCTGGAAAACGAAGTTCGGCTTTCAACTTCGTGCTTCCGGAGCCAACGCTGGTGCCTCACGTGTCACAGGCGTCAACCCCAAGCGCATGGTGATGATTTCGATGTTGCTCTCGGGAGCACTTGCCGGACTAGTTGGTATGCGGGCGCTACTCGGGGATGTTCATGCGTACCAAAACAACCTTGCGGAACAACAAGGTTTCAATGGCATCGCCGTTGCACTTCTTGGCCGCAATCATCCACTTGGAATCTTTATCTCGGCACTGTTGTTTGGTTACCTCGGTGAGGCATCAGGTCGCTTGCAATTGATTGATATTCCTAAGGAAATCACCACAATCATGACCGGCATCATTGTTCTTGCGGTCGTGATTATCAATGAGGCGGTCAAACGTTGGGATGATCGGCGCATCCAGCACAAGGCCGCACTGGCCCTTGAGTCTGCGGCGGTGCCGGCATGAAATTGTTCAAGTCGTTAACAACCGGACAACGCACCATTGCCTTGTCACTCGGTTTCATGCTGGTCTTGTCAATTGTTCGTCTCTTCACCAATGCCGATGACATCACCAGTTCAGGAACAATCTCATCAACGTTGCGTGTTGCGACACCTATTTTGCTTGCTGGCCTTGCTGGCGTGTGGGCCGAACGAGTTGGCATCGTCAACATCGGAATCGAAGGAATGATGATCATCGGCACCTGGTTCGGTGCCTATGGCGCCTGGAAATGGGGTTCGTGGGCAGGTATCGCCTTAGCAATTTTTGCTGGTTCTCTCGTCGGCTTACTTCATGCGTTGGCAACTGTTCGATTTAACGTGAACCATGTTGTCTCGGGTATCGCGATCAACATCTTGGCGGCTGGCGCAACCGAGTATCTCTCCATCATCTTCTTCAAGGGTCAAAAGGGTGGCGGAGAAAGTCAATCGCCCGCCGGCAAAGGTGGTTACGGCGAATTTGATATGCCGTTCTTGGCGGGTGGGCGTATTGGTTCGTGGCGTAGCCCGGACATTTTGGGTTGGATCGAGCAGAAACACGATCTTCCACTTCTCCCCGATCTCGCCGGCGTACTTCGCGGTCTCGTGAGCGATATTTACGTCCCGACCATTGTGGCAATCGCTCTTGTTCCAATCACTGCGTATGTTTTGTGGCGCACCCGCTTTGGACTTCGCGTTCGTTCAAGTGGTGAATCACCTCAAGCTGGCGAAAGTTTGGGCGTACCCATCAATCGCCTGCGTTACCAAGCCATGGCAATCAGCGGTGGCTTGGCCGCATTTGGTGGAGCGTACTTGTCAACGGTTTTCACCAGCACATATCGCCAAGGACAAACCGGCGGCCAGGGCTACATCGGACTTGCGACAACCATCTTTGGCAACTGGACGCCTTTTGGCGTTTTCCGCGGTGCGATTTTGTTTGGTTTCCCATCGGCACTCAAGTTCCGCGACGAGAAGAATGTACCAGCGCTTCTGTTAGTCATCGCAGTGATTTTGATTGCACTCGGCATTGTGAGCCTGATGAAGAACAAGCAAATGTTAACGATGGGACTCTTTATCGGAGCGGCTCTGTCGGCAACGACTTACTTCTTGGTCGACGAAGTTCCACAAGAATTTGTCGCGGCAACTCCATATATCGTCACGATTTTGGTTCTTGCCGGAGCTCGACAGCAGTTACGACCTCCGGCATATGCCGGCATCCCCTACCGTGCGGGCGAAAATCACTAACTGACTCAACTAAGAGAGTCAGTTACCCAAACTGGCAACAGTTTGAACTTCAATTCCACCTCGAGGCCGTTGCGTCAACGTCACGATCACTTTGCGCGGCTTGGCTGTTTCCATGATTTCGCCAGCGATCTCGGCAGCCAGAGCCTCGGCAAAAACTGCACGATCACGGAAATTCCAGAGATACAACTTCAAACTCTTTGACTCAACACACCACTCAAGTGGCTGATACTCAATCACCACATGTGAAAGGTCGGGTTGTCTGGTGACTGGACACATTGACGACAGTTCATCTGTTGTGAAGCGCACAAGGTCGACATTGGCTGGGGCTGGGAAAACCTCAACGTGGTCAACGGCTTCGCGAACTGTATTACCCAGAATTGTCAGCGAGGTTGTTGCCACTTCAGTTGACGGACCTACGTGTGAACTCATGCCCACAGCGTAAGGGTCTTTCGTCATCTCTGCACCCGCCTACCCTGAACTCGACCACGACTGGCTCATACGCCCTCTAGAATTCCCCCATGGGAGCCTTCCTTACTGACCAACAAATAGCCGATTACCAACGTGATGGCTTCTTAGTTCTTCCCAACTTCGCAACTCTTGAGGCATGTGCCAATCTCAAAAAGCAGGCCGAAGAGATCTTGCACAACTTTGACCCCGACACCAATCGCAGCGTGTTCACGACCAATGAACAATCGCGACATGCTGATCAACAGTTCATTGATTCGGCTACTGGAATTATCTGCTTCTTCGAAGAAGAGGCTTTCGATGAATCAGGAAATCTCAAGCAGAGCAAAGAACTCAGCATCAACAAAATCGGTCACGCAATGCACGACCTCGATCCAGTCTTTGAATCCTTTACTTACACCAACGAACTCGCGGCTGTTGCCAGTGATATCGGAATGCCCGATGCACTTGCATTGCAGACGATGTACATCTGCAAGCAGCCACGAATTGGCGGCGAAGTCAGTTGCCATCAAGACGCCACTTTCTTGTACAGCGATCCAATCACGGTGACCGGATTTTGGTTTGCCATTGAGGATGCGACTCTTGAGAACGGCTGCTTGTGGGCCGCGCCTGGTGGACACAAGACAACCTTGCGCAAAACATTCGTGCGCAATGAAGCCAATGATGGTGCAACTTTTGAAGTGCTTGATGATTCTCCACTACCGATGGCACCAACCGAATTAGTACCGCTTGAAGTAAAGGCCGGAACACTGGTTGTGTTGCACGGTTTGCTCCCGCACTGGAGCGACGTCAATCGCAGCGACAAGAGTCGCCATGCCTATTCACTTCATTGTGTTGCCGAGTCAGCCGATTATCCGGATTGGAATTGGCTACAACGAAACACTGAACTTCCCTTACGACGACTTGACAAGGTGGCCGCATCGCTATGACGACAACTACTCCAGAAATTTTGTTACGTGCTCCCAAAGCACTTTTGCACGACCACCTAGATGGTGGCTTGCGACCCGCAACGGTCATCGAGTTGGCATCTGAATATGGCTACAAAAACTTGCCCACAACCGATGTAGCTGATCTTTCAAAATGGTTTCATCGTGGCGCTAAGCGCAATGACTTAGTGCTGTATCTCGAAACATTTGCCCACACCGTCGGCGTCATGCAAGACAAAGATGCCATTGAGCGCGTGGCCTACGAATGCGCCCATGATTTAGCAGCCGAAGGAGTCGTGTACGCCGAAGTGCGCATGGCGCCTGAGTTGTGTACTGAAAAGGGCCTCACCCTTGATGAGGTGATGCAGGCGATTCTTGATGGCTTTGCACGAGGCAGTGCCGGAACCGATTTAACGATCTACGCCATCTGCTCGGCGATGCGTACCGCACGCCGCAGTCTTGAAATCGCCGATCTTGCAGTTCGCTGGCGCGACCGCGGAGTCGTCGGTTTCGATATCGCAGGAGCCGAGGCTGGCCACCCCCCGACCCGTCACCTTGAAGCCTTCAACCACGTTCAGCGCGAAAACTTTCACTCAACGATCCATGCTGGCGAAGCATTTGGCTTGCCCAGCATTTGGGAAGCCGTGCAATTGTGCGGCGCCGAACGTCTTGGTCACGGCGTACGTATCGTCGACGACATCACCGGACCAGTCGGGTCCGAAACCCTCGGTCGTTTGGCCGCCTATGTTCGGGATCGCCGAATTCCGCTTGAACTATGCCCAACGAGCAACGTCAATACCGGAGTATGTGATTCGATCGCCGAACACCCGATCGGGATGCTGCGACGTCTGCGTTTCAGGGTCACGGTCAATACCGATAATCGGCTCATGAGCGATACCAGCATGACCAAAGAGTTCATCCAATTGGCCGAGGCCTTCGATTGGGGTCTTGAAGATTTCGAATGGCTCACCCTCAACGCCATGAAGAGCGCCTTTGCCCCCTTCCCCGAGCGCCTACGCATCATTAACGGCCTCGTCAAGCCCCGCTACGCCCTTTTGAAGGCCGAAGTTGCCATGGGGTCCAACGACCGCTGATGCGCGACAATAGGTGCATGGCTCAAAC
>JBIKYT010000015.1:0-39972 GCA_044355095.1 Ilumatobacteraceae bacterium | reverse complement strand
CCACGAGCGATGCAGTCATACGCGCACCTTGTTCACCACCGAGTTTCACGGTTGCTGCTAGTTCTGGCAGTTCTTCAATTCCGATTCGTTCACCTTCATTAGCCAAGATTTCCCAAGGTGAGCGTCGCGTCGCTCGCGCTACATCAAGAGAGTCGGCAATGAGGCGAAAGGTTGGGCCATCACCAACTCTCGACGCTGCCACCAAAGCCGATTCAATTCCGGCGCCGCCAGCCAACATGATTGAGACAAGGTCAAGGTAGGCAGATAGAGATGTACGAATCTCGCGACGTTTCACTTTGGCTCGTGAACGTAATTGCAAGATGGGCAACATGAACCCGGTGACCGCCAGGGCAGCCGAGGCCATCAGCAGAATAGGTAACGGCATTGCTGAACCAGCAACGGTGGTCGCGACATACATCACCAAGGGAATCGCTGCGCACATGGACGCATACATCAATCGTTCGGTGGTGATTCGTGCAGCCGAACTTTGACACACGGCCAGGTCGGTTGACGACACAGCGAATCTCTGTTCAATGATCTGGCGAAGTCTTTCGTACGGCGACTGCTTGGCGTTCAGTCCATAACCGTATTTCGGCAACACATTGGTCAATGCTGGGCGACGAAGAGACTGCCGAATCAGAATGATGCCCATGCCAACTCCGATGCTCCAGAGAATCATGATGCTGCTCCATCGGTTCGGCGGGCAATGAATCGCGTCGGCGCACTGAATCGACCAAGTCGCTGCAGAAGAACTAATGAAGCGACGAACATTGCAATCACAACGACAAGTGCAACCATTCCCGACGGAGTTGTGTACGGTGAGAGATAGGTCGGATTGAACGCGACCAAGCCAACTACAAAAGCCACAATGACTACTGCGATAATGCGCACGGCGCTTCGAATACGAGCACGCGCCACCCAAATACGCGTACGCATACGTACGTCGTCTCGACAACAATCGGCCAGATGGCTTAATAGCGAGCCCATATCGCGCACTTGGTTCTCTGAAGCCGTGATCAATGCAGCAGCGACAAAATCGGCGAGGGGGTGATCTACTTCGGAGGCAAAGTTGCGAACAGCATCTGGCAAATTTGTGAAACCCAACTGCGCCGATAGTTGTTGAACTGCTGGCCGAATGACCAACGGTGCTGTGATCGCGGTAACTGTAAGAGCCTGCTCCAGTCCGCGAGCTCCAGCAATCGTGTCTCGCAATTGTTCGGTCCAGATGGCAAGGGCTTCAACCAGTTTGGTGTCGTCAGTCGTGCGACGCGAAGATCGTGGTGAGCCTGGACCCGATGCCATCACCACGACCCCGCGCATACCGGCCAGGACAAGGAGCGTGCCCGTAGCCAGACCTAAACCAAGAAGTAGACGAATGACAAAACTCATCGCCATGACCCCGCTGATTGCAACTGGGTGTTGACCGAATCGTCGTAGCCGTGATTTGCTAAAAGTTCACGCAGATCTGATGTCATTGGAAACGCCGCTTCCGCCATACCGTTTCCGTTTGCGACGAACAGTTCGTTTGAAACAATTCGTGGTCCATCACTGTCAACCACTTCACGAATACTGCTGATACGTCGCTGGCCGTTAACTAGTTCAATATGAACCACCAAGTGCAGAGCATTGGCCAGAAGAAGATTCACCACATCTATTGGCAGACCAGTATTGGCCATTGATACGTAGGCGGCGAGTTTTGAGAATGCCGACCGTGTCGAGTCGGCATGCAAAGTACACATTGAGCCGTTGTTGCCTTGACTCATCGCCATCAACATCGGGAAAGCTTCGGCGCCACGTACTTCTCCTACGACGACGCGATCGGGATCCATGCGTAAGGCCATGCGAGTGAGATCAGCCAAAGGAATGGCTCCGTGTCCTTCAATGTTTGCGGCTCGTGCCTGGAGTGCATCGTGATCAGGATGGAGTTGTGTGAATCGAGCAAGTCCAAGCTCGAAGGCATCTTCAATGGTGATGATGCGTTCGTGATAAGGAATTTCATTGATGAACGCGCGGAGCAAAGTTGTCTTTCCGCTTCCGGTGCCTCCGGCCACAATGATGTTTCGCTTGGCTAAGACAGCGGCTCGCAAAAAGTTTCTGACGTTAGAGGTCATCAGCCCGCCACGGGTTAGTTCTTCTAATGATGAAAGATGAAACTGATGTTTGCGAATCACTAACGAAGGGTGCTGTGAAACATCCATCACCGCGAAGAGGCGGCTCCCATCATCAAGACACAAGTTGCATTCGGCGGTGGTCGCGTCAAAACGGCGTTCTCCGTTGCGTGAACGTGAAGCAACATTTCGAACGAGACGAATCAATTCATCATCAGTACTCACAATGGGATCAATTTCGTGACGTGACCCGTCAGTATGTTTCACCCAGACAGGCGAGGTGCCACGGACATGGATGTCAGTGATTGCGGGATCATCCAGAAGTCGTTGTAGTGGGCCGAATCCGAGCACTGCATCAATCGCACTTTTGGTTATTGAAGTTTCATCATCAAACGATGGAGTGTCGCTTCCGGTTAGAAGCGACTGTGTGACTCGCTGATCAAAGAAGCGTCGAGCCGTCTCGCGTGCAGTTTCTGTTTCTTCTTCGGATGAGAGATCATTTCCGGCACTGCGTCGCTGTTGGCGCAAATCAATAAGCGCGGTTGTGATTTGCGCGGTGAGATCCTGTAACGCCGATGAGGTATCAACGGCATTCATTAGGCAACAGCGCGATCTACGAGATCAATGGGATGTTGGGTAGTTGCTAGTTTCGCAATAGTCAGTTTCAATGCTGCGCTGCTGCGACGATCAGACGGCAACAAGTCGGCAATGACTGGCCACTCGATCGCTTTCGCGAGTTCATCAATCTTGTAACGACCACCTGCTGCGAGAACTTTCCACTCGCCGAGTTCTTTCAGCAAAGGTTGGCGATGCACCAATGCAACAACGTCGTCAAGATCAGTACGACTAATCAGCAATCGCGAATTGGCGGCACGCATGATTTCTGATGCAGGAGTATTTGGGCGAACACGTCCAACGTTGATGATGACATCAGTTCCAAGTATCTGATCAAGCGTTTGAGTGTGTGGGGCAATGATTGCGAGTGCTGCAATAACTTGTTCGGCCGACGGTGGAGCGACAACTACGCTCACATCATTGCGATACGTGCGTCGCAAAGTTTGGGGATCGAGTGTGGACGTGGCTGGAGTGCGAACATGGGCCGCGAGTTCGGCAAGGCCAGGTCGGAGTTCCCAATTGTGACGGGCCGCGAGCCGTCCGCCGTCGGGATCGGCTTCAATCACCGTGACCGGGGTTGGCCACATGGTTGCAAGGTGCAGTGAAATTGTTCCAAGGTCGGTAAGCCCGCCGGTCGTACCAGTAACGATGATGCTCATGTCAGCCCACCACCTTGACGAGATGAAGTTCGTCGTGGCCGATGAGTTCGTTGGCCGAAGCGATTGTGATTCGCAGCGTGACCGAACGATCACCACTGAGTTCATCGGGTTCCGAAATTTCCCAAATCTGAACTTTTGCAGCGAGCGACGTGGTGAGATTGGTTCCGTCTGATTGAGAGTCGACAGCGATGACTTGCACGTCATCTCCCGCTGCGAGGTTGGCTGGGGCCTGTGATTTGGTCACGGTGATGCCGGCGAGACCTTCGGTTGCAGAAAGTGGGCTGAGCGAGATGAGTTGCGAAGGAATCAATGGAGTCCCCGCAACTATGTCGGTCGTGACGCGCATGCCGATGACGTCAGTTGCAGTCGAAGTATCCAGGAGGGCAATGTCGTCGCTACTAGTGAGAGTGACGCTGCTCAAGTCAGAGGCCTGAATTTCGTGGCCCCGCTGCAGAGCTCGAGAGGCCACCAAGACTTGGGTGCCGGTGGCGTCGGAGTTCTGCCACATGAAAGCGCCGATGATGCAAGCGCACACAATCAAAAGTCCGATGGCGAATTCGGGAATGCGGACCCCTTTACGTTGAAGACCGGCCGTGAGCGATGTGCTCATTCCGGAAAGGCGTTGCCGATAAGCGCTGCCTGGTTGGCTGATGACTCCTTGACTCAATGCTTCCTCCGCTTTCACAATGTCGATGGACCGAATGCCCATTGATGTGTGCGTAGAAATCTGCTCCACGGTGGCTTGACGATGAATAGGTCATTTGACCCAGTTCCGCCTGACCCCGATCCCCGGCAATAACTCACCACTTTGGAATTTGCTTGCCGCTAGGCGGTAGCCAAATTCCAAAGTGGGCAAAAAGTGGAACCAAGTCGCCACTCTGTACAAATCTGCGCGCTGAGCGCAACTATTTGTACAGAGTGGGAGGAAATGGGGGGTGGGTAGAGTGGTGGGCGATGAACGGTTCAGAGTCAACCCCTCGGACGCGGGCCAAAGCTCCGGCGGTTCTCCCCCAGTCCAACGACGACTGCTGGTGTGGTTCAGGTCGCAAGTACAAGCGCTGCCATAAAGGACTCGAAGGTCGCATCTCGCCAGGCATCATCTCCCCCATGCGCACCGTCCCCGCACACATCGGCAAACCTCCGTACGCCAACACCGGTGAAGTTCCGCGTTGGAACGAACCGCGCGTTAAGACTCCCGACGTGATCGAACGCATGCGTTACGCCTGCGATATGGCCACCGACATCTTGCGTCTTGCCGGCGAATACGTTCAGCCGGGCATGACCACCAATGACATTGACATCTTCGTACACGATCTCACTGTTGAACGCGGCGCATACCCAAGTCCGCTCAACTATCACCGCTATCCCAAGAGTGTGTGCACGTCACTCAACGAAGTGATCTGTCACGGAATTCCCGATGACACGGTTATCGAAGACGGCGACATCATCAACCTTGATGTGACGTGTTATGTCAACGGAGTTCACGGCGACACCAACGCAACTTTCCTTGTCGGAAACGTGAGCGAGATTGATCGCAAACTTGTCAAAGTCACCGAGGAATGTTTGTGGCTCGGCATTGAAGCTGTGAAGCCCGATCGTCCGCTCAGCGATATCGGCAAAGCAATTGAAGATCACGCGAAGATTCATCGCATGGGGGTTGTTCGCGCTTTCATCGGTCACGGAATTGGTGAACAGTTCCACACCGACATTCAAGTTCTGCACTACTTCGATTCGCGCAACAACATGCTCATGAAGCCCGGCATGGTCTTCACCATTGAGCCCATGATCACGCTTGGCACCTACCAGTTTCATATGTGGGACGACGACTGGACCGCGGTCACAGCCGACGGCAAGCGCACCGCCCAGTTCGAACACACCATCTTGGTGACCGAGACTGGTTGTGAAGTGCTCACTGGCGGCGACAAAGCCGTTTCACCTCGCAAGCCTGAACGCCAAATCTGACCCAAGTCGTTAAACACCTCATTCAACCCGTAGCGTGTTGACCCGTGGGCGAACGCTACGTCAATTTTGATCGACAGCAGTGGGCCGACCTTCGTGCGGCGACTCCGATGACCCTTCGGGAAGCCGATCTTGATGATCTGCGCGGAATCAATGAACGCATTGACCTTGACGAAGTGGCGGCCGTGTACTTGCCACTCACCCGTTTGCTGAACCTCTATGTCTCGGCAACACAGAATCTGCACAAGGTCAGCGCAACATTTTTAGGAACTCTCTCACCAAAAGTTCCGTATGTCATTGGTGTTGCTGGTTCGGTGGCTGTAGGCAAGAGCACCTTCGCCCGTATCTTGCAAGCACTTCTCGCGCGCTGGCCAGATCACCCCAAGGTTGACCTCATCACAACGGACGGCTTTCTGCACCCGAACCATGTGCTTGAAGAACGCGGCATCATGAACCGCAAAGGTTTCCCCGAGAGCTACGACACTCGCGCGCTTTTGAAATTCTTGCGTGATCTCAAGAGTGGTCAACCAACACTTGATGCGCCTGTCTATAGTCACGTTGTCTACGACATCGTTGAAGGTGAAAGCGTCACTGTCTGTCAACCCGACATCTTGATTCTTGAGGGCCTCAACGTTTTACAAGTTGGTGCGCCTGGCAACGAGGCCACCGAGTTTGTGAGCGACTATTTTGACTTCTCAATTTATATTGACGCTCTTGAAGCCGATATCGAGAACTGGTATGTCAATCGCTTCTTAAGTCTGTGCGATTCAGTCTTCCAAGACCCGAATAGTTTCTTCCAGCACTTCGCTCAATTATCTCGCGAAGACGCGATTGCTACTGCCCGCACCATTTGGAAGGGCATCAACGGACTCAACCTCAAGGAAAATATTGAGCCCACACGTGACCGTGCCTCATTGATTCTGCGTAAGGGCGAAGACCACAGAGTCTCTGAAGTGCGCCTGCGCAAACTCTAAACCTGCCACAATTGAACTGTGGTAACCGCACGATCTAGAGCAAAAAAGCGTCGCAAGAAGAAGGCGCAAAAATCAGCGCAGAACAGAGCGCGAGGTCCGGCAATTTTCTTAATCTTTGCGTTTGTGGCCACAGGTGTTCTACTGATCGCCCAAGTCAATGAAAGTCCCAGTTCGAACACCACACCTATCGCGTTTGACAACACCACAATCGCTCCCGGGCTTGATCTCAGCACTGCTCCTATCAACACTGATGCAATCGCCACTGTTCCTTCGGCTACCGATCCCAGCAACCTTGGAAATCCAGTCACCGTTTATAGTGACACTCTTGGTGATCTTGAAGTTGATCAAGTCATTGACGACTGGACCGGGGTCGAACCGCCACAGATACCTGCAGATATTTCCAAGGTGGGATCGGCAGCTCTTGAAGGTGAATACATTGCCGACGATCTCGCCGATGGAATTTACATTGGTTATCTGTTGGGCGCCCTTGATGAGAGCGAAGAAGGCTTTGTTTTCGATATTCGCGATTCTTTTGAGCCCGTCAGACCAGAAAATGAAGATTTGAAGTTGTACCCCGCATTTCTCGATTCGGTTCTCTTCGTGTCTCTTTCAACTTCTGGCGAAGCGAATTCAGCGATTTCGGTCGCAAAGTATTTTGAGTTAGCAAAGAGCAACACATCTGAACTGCAAATTCCTAATACTGATTTGTCAGCAATCGTCACTGGAAGTCCAATGTTGCTCACCATCGTTGGTGGAGCAATCATTGCGATTGAAGGCGTTGACGCCCTGTAGTTAGCCTTCGGTCAGTTGGCCGCGATCGCGTGCTTGCTTGATCAACATTTCGGTGTGGCTCCACAAAGCCGATGATCCATCACCGATTGGCGACAAACGTTTCACCGCCTGCGGATAGCTCACTCCGTGACGCTTCCACGGCGATTCGTCTCCGGCGTGATGATTCAGCATCGCTGGCTGCATGCGATCCACTGCATTAGCAAATTGGCTCTCTGGAGTTTCTTGAGCTTCGTATTCGTTCCACAATGAACGAAGGCGATCACGTTGATCATCGGGCAATAAACCGAAAAGTCGATCCGCTGCTTTTTGTTCGCGCTCATCTTTGTCGGCATAACCGGTGGTGTCGTATGCGAACGTATCGCCTGCATCAATTTCAACAATGTCGTGCACTAGGCAAAGCGCCAACACATGTGCGATGTTGACATCAACATTGCTCCACTCTTGTAACACCAGTGCATACATCGCTAAATGCCACGAATGCTCGGCGGTGTTCTCTCGACGTGAACCACCGGTGATTGCTGTTTGCCGTTCAACTTGTTTCAGTTGATCAATCTCCATCAAGAAGTTCAGCTGCTGTTGAAGTCGGTGCTCGCTCAAGACAGATCCTTACGACAGAAGTGTGGCTAGAGCCCAGATGGAGGCAATGAAACCAAGTGCACCCATGAAGATGCTGCGACTTAAGGGCGCTCGTGGAAGGTCGCCTTCCTTGGGGGCTGGCGGCGGTTTGACGATGGCCAAAATGTTGCCGGCGAAAAGCGCTCCGCCAAGAGCCAAGACCAGCCAACCCATCAATGTTTTGGCGTCTCCGAAGAACATGGTTCTATTGTGCCAGCACATGCCCACAAAGAATCTGTTCAATCGTTGTTGTTGAATATAGCGTATTCGCTATATTCAACCTATGAACTTTGCCCACGTGCTCCGGGATGCTCGCCAACTCGGGGGCCTCACTCAAGCCCAACTGTCCACCCGATCCGGAGTCACCCAATCGGTGATCAGTGCCTACGAGCGAGGACGCCGCGAACCTGGGGCAGAAACATTTTTAATGCTCATCGAAGCAGCGGGTCTCGACTTCATCATTCGTGTTCCAACCAATTCGTACCAACACCCCACACTTCCCGATTCGGCACAAACACGGGCCCTCGTCAAACATCGTCAGCAAATCCTCGATCTTGTCGCCGAGCATCACGCCAGCAACGTGCGCATCTTCGGCAGCGTGGCCCGCGGCGAGGCCCGTCCCGATAGCGACATTGACATTCTGGTCGACTTTGAAAAAGGCGCGACTCTTTTTGACCTCAGCGGCCTGACCGAAAGACTCCGAGGGCTGTTGCATTTCAAAATTGACCTCGCTCCGCATCGCTCATTAAAGCCAGCCCTCATTAACCAAGTCAACAAGGAGAATATTCCATTATGAGTAGAACCACAAAAGACAGATTGCTTGAAATCCTGAACGCAATCACAGCAGTTAGAAGTCATCTCAACTACGGCGGTCTTGATGACTTGCTGGTTTGGGATGCTGTTTGTATGCGACTCTTCCAAATCGGTGAAGTCACCAAGGGCCTCGACAAAAAGGTTTTGGCTACGTATCCAGGCATTCGCCATACCGAAGTCATTGGCCTACGAAATGTCTTGGCCCATCGCTATTACGAACTTGAATACGAGATGATCGAAGGCACAGTGAAGCACGATCTTGACCAACTTGAAATTGTGATTCGCCAGATTCTCGCTGACGAGGGCACCACCTGGCAGTTCAGGTCTTTCGCCGACCTCACGAATGCGTCATACTGAACCTATGGGATTTCACCACGTTGCTATGGCCATTCACGATGTCCAAGCCAATTACGACTTCTACACCAAGGTCATGGGTTTTGAATTGGTCAAGACCGTCACGGCCCCCACACCCGAAGGTGGTTTCAGCAAACACTTCTTCTACTCAACGGGCAAGAACGAAGCTGGCGAACAAGGCATGATTGCCTTCTGGAATATTCACGTAGAAAGCCTTGAAGGATTCGAAACCAATCTCAACAAAGCAGCGGGCTTACCGTGGTGGGCCAATCACTTCGCCTTTGATTCACCCAACGCCGAACACCTCGAAGAGCGTCGCGAAAATTGGCGCGCCCATGGACATACCGTGCTTGAAGTTGATCACGAATTTTGTCGCTCGATTTACATTCGTGATCCCGAAGGTAACACTGTTGAATTCTGCTTAAACCTGCGCGAGTTCACCGAAGAAGAAAAGCTTCACGCAATGGAACTTTTGCTTGATCCGAATCCGCCGATGGAAAAGCAGTTCGGCGCAAAGATTTGGCAGCCTGAAGGTGACGCGCTCGTCATCCCGGCTGGTTGACCACAACGCAAATTTCTAGTCGTGTTCGCTATACGGCGAATCGGCCTGGAAGTTTTTCGCCATATTTCGGAACTTGGTGAACTCGCCAAAGAAGGCCAATTTCACAAGACCAGTTGGGCCCGCACGGTGCTTACCGATGATTACTTCGGCGACACCCTTTTCAGCGTTTTCTGAACTCTCGCCTTTTTCATTGCGATACATCTCGGGTCGGTGCAAGAACATCACGATGTCGGCGTCCTGTTCGAGCGAACCAGATTCACGCAAGTCTGACAGTTGCGGTCGCTTATCACTTCGTTCTTCTAAACGACGGCTGAGCTGACTGAGCGCAATCACCGGCACATCAAGTTCACGCGCCAAAATTTTGAGGTTACGGCTGATCTCACTTACTTCGAGTTGACGACTTTCACTGTTATTGCCGCTCATCAATTGCAAATAGTCAATGACGATCAGACCTAAGCCGTTGTACTTCGCTTTGAGTCGCCGAGCTTTCGCGCGAATTTCCATCACGGTCACACTGGCGTTGTCGTCAAGGAACAACAAACGATTATCGAGTCGACCAACGGCGAGGTTGATTTTGCTCCATTCGGGTTCACTGATATTTCCCGTTCGTAATCGCTTTGAATCAACTTCGGCTTCGCTTGACAAAAAGCGCATCGTTAATTCGGTGTGGCTCATTTCGAGTGAGAAAACCAACACCGGCAAATTGGATGTTTGCGCCACATTGCTGGCAACGTTGAGCGCAAAGGCGGTCTTACCCATGGCGGGGCGAGCACCGATAATGACCAGTGATGCCGGTTGAAGACCAAGAATGATTTCGTCGAGATCGGTGAATCCGGTCGGGACACCCGTCAATGACACTTTGCTTTCAAAACGCTTCTCAAGTTCTTCAGTTGCCAGGCTCAACAGCCCGTTGATCTGTCGCGTTGAATCAATCACGCGTTCTTCGGCAACTGCGAAAACGCGCGACTCAGCTTCGTCAAGCGCCTTGGCGACATCATCGGGTTCGGTGTACGCAATCTCGGCGATTTCGCTGGCGACACCAATGAGTCGGCGTAAGGCCGCGGTGTCCATCACGATCTTTGAGTAGCGACCGACGTTGCCAATGACTGGCGTTGAGTTTTGCAATTGCAGCAAAAAGTCGAGGCCACCAATTTCTTCAAGTAGCCCGATACGACGAAGTTCATCGGCCACGGTGACGGGGTCGATGGGATCACCACCGGCCAACAAGGCCCGCATTGCGTCAAAGATGTGTTGGTGACCCGGCTTGTAAAAATGTTCAACGTGAACGCCTGCTTCAGAAACGGTGTTCACTGCTTCGCGTGATAACAACATGGCGCCAAGTAACGACTCTTCGGCACTGAGGTTGTGCGGGGGAACGCGATTCATCACCGGTCGAGGCGCGTTGTCACGCTGGTTCTTGCTGCCCCAACTGGAACCGCCGCCTGAATTGCCCGATGAAAAATTTGTCATTACCTCTACCTTGACCTATGCACCCTGTTGATCGCTAGGGGTACAACCCTGTGAATTACTTGTGGACAACTTTCCGATTCTGGGGATAACCCCATCCCGGGATGAAACAGGACCCGGACCAGTTGGCCCGGGTCCTGCTCACATCTTGAATTGTTCGATGTTGTGGTGCGGACCAAGTCCGCGATCATCACTTAGCGACGACGTTGATATTGATACCGAACTGCACATCGTTGTGCAGTTTGGCGGTGACGCTGTATTCGCCCACGGTCTTGATGTGGTCGGGAACCGACAACTTCTTGCGATCGAGTTCGATACCAGTCTGAGCGAGCACCGCAGCAACGACGTCGGCTGCAGTGACCGAGCCGAACAAACGGCCTTCGGTTCCAGCGGCCTTGGCCTTGATGTCGATGACCTTGGCAACCAAGGTTGACGCGATGGTCTGAGCAGAATCACGATCGGCGGCATCGCGCAGGTCGCGACGACGGCGCATCGAGGCTGCCTGAGAAACTGCACCGTCGGAGGCATTAATGCCAAGTCCACGAGGCAACAAGTAGTTGCGGCCATGGCCCTTGGTGACTTCAACGATGTCACCGCGCTTGCCTAAGCCATTGATGTCAGAACGCAAAATGATCTTCATGATCAGCCCTCCTCATTGGTTTCGATGTCGTCTGCTGCCTCGAACTCGATACCGGTATCGACATCATCGATCACGGCGTCAATGTTCTTGTCTTCAACCTGGTCGACGGCTCCTTCAGAACCACGAGGACCACGAGGGCCACGAGGGCCACGACCAACCGAAGCGACGCGCTTGGTATACGGCAACAAGGCCATTTCGCGAGCGTTCTTAATGGCGGTTGCCACTTCACGTTGCTGCTGCACCGTTGCACCGTTCAAGCGCTGACCGCGGATCTTTGAGCGGTCGGACATGAAACGATTCAACAAGTTGATGTCCTTGTAATCGATGTACTCGATTTTTTCAGCGGCCAATACGTTGGCCTTCTTTTTGATCTTGCGACCATTGTCTTTCGGAGCACGGCCCCGAACTGGCTTCTTTGAAGTGCTATTTCCCATGAACTTTTCCTTAAGTCGATACGTGATTTACAGATGGATAATGAAGTTTGCGAACTAGTCGCTGATCAGAATGGTTCTTCGTCGGCGTAGTAACCGTCATTGGCTGGCGCTGAAGAGGGTGCGCCACCTGAACGCGGAGCTTGACGCGGTGCTGAACCGCCGCCTTCGCCGCCGCCTTTCGGTGGTGTGCGCTCAACGGTGACCGTGGCCCAACGCAAGGTCGGTCCAATTTCGTCGGCGGCGATATCTACTGACGTGCGCTTGCCACCTTCGCGAGCTTCGTATTCGCGAACATCGAGACGACCGGTCACCAAGACACGCGTGCCTTTGGTCAGCGAAGCCGCAACGTTTTCGGCGAGTTGATCCCAAGCAACAACATTCATATACGTCGTTGCTTCTTGCCATTCGCCGTTGACTTGGTAACGACGATTGACCGCAATACCCACGGTGACCGTGGCCTTGCCTGATTGGGTGTAACGAAGTTCGGGATCTCGGGTGAGATTGCCGACGACGGTGATGGTGTTAGAAGCCATTGGTTTCCTCCAGTGGTTGCGGAGTTAGTGGATAGGTCCGAGGACGAAGGCTCAAGCTGCGACGAGTCCGCGACGAGCGGCCTCATCGTCGGGGAGACGCATCAACTTGTGCCGAAGGACGTCGTCAGCGATACGCATTGATCGCTCGAGTTCGTCAAGTGCGCCGCCGGGAGCGACAACGTTGAGGATGGCGTAGTAGCCCTCTTCTTTTTTGTTGATCGGGTAGGCCAAACGGCGCTTGCCCCAGAAATCAACTTTCCCGTGGACGGTTCCACCAGCATCAGCAATGCCCTTTGAGACATTGGCAATCCACTGCTGGGCAACGACATCGTCAAGCGAGCCGTCAATAATGATCATTAATTCGTAAGCACGCATCATAAGCGTGTAACTCCCTTCGGTCACGGTGTCGGCCTATCCGACATCGGGGCCCCTGCTTGGGGCAGGGTATGTACTGACTGGGAAAGTGTATCGGGGTAAAAGCAGAACCTCACGGGGATAACTGTGTCAAAGGGGTGTCACACAGTCGACTGAAATGTTCGCCCCACGAGTTCGTTTAGGGACGCGTGAGTCGCACAAATGAGGCAGCCAACAAGCCGACTCCCCAGGAGACTGCGCCGTCGCGAGTTGACACCGAACCGCCCTCACGCAGGTATCCAGTGACTGCAGCGGGACGAAATCCCTGGAACGCGAGACCTGGAGCGCCACCTTTGAGGCCCCACCACACGGAAATCACACCAATAATCATGGTGGCCACACAAACCGGTATCGCGAGGGTTTCTCGAGGCATTCGCGAGGCCAATACCAGGGCAAAGACTGCGCTCAGCAACAGCAAGACCCCCACTGCTGCCAATGCAATAAAGAGGTGTTGCATCACGCCGGGTAGGCCGACTCCGGATTGGTCGCCACAGTCGACCATGGCACGAGTTGGTGCCGTCGGGTCGTCATACGGGAAAACCTGCAACAGCTGACACGGAGTACCGTCGCTCAGTTGTGGAAGTCCGTCCACAAACTTCACCGAAAAGTCGTCAGTCATCGACCCAAACAACAGGAGTCCTAAACAACTGATCAACACCAAGGCCAAACCCGTGACGGCATCGCGTTGCAAACGGCGACTCGCCTCGTAGGGCAGCCAACTACTACGACGCGACTTTTTGCGCGACCCTGACCCGAGTTTCATCATGGTCTTAGCCCACTCTCCGATCACTGCGCTGCCCACCGATGGGAACCACCCGCACTAAATGATGCCACTTACAACCACAACATGCTTCGACTACATAGGCCGTGAACTCATCGGGGCGCCGATGAAATTCAGCCAACTCTTTATTGTCGGCGATGACTTTGCCATGGGCTTGTAGGCGCGGACCGAATAGATAGGTCACCAAAACCACATTGCTCACTGCACAAATCGGACACTTAGTTTCGGTCTGCTTACCGATGCCCCGAGCCGCCCGCATCAGTTCGGGGTGCGCATCACAGACTTCCTCGCGACCCAAACGACCTCGGTGATATTCGTTAATGAGGTGGCGCCGAGCCATGCGGTGATCAACGAGCCCAGATCGCAGCGACGACACACCGCGCAATGATCCTGTTCCGAAGGATTCACGAGAATTCGCCATTGATTGAAGGTTACCCCGTGAATGTTCGGTCGTGAACTAACTCGACTGCGGTTGTGTTGCCCACCATGAATCAAGCCGGCGCCGAATTTCGTCTTCGCCAATCAATCCCTCTTCAAGGCGAATCTCTAGCAAGAATTTCAGGGCACGACCAACAATCGGTCCGGCCGGAACATCAAGTTGCGTCATGACTTCAACACCATCAAGTTCGGGGCGAATCGCTTTGAGTTCTTCTTTGGTGGCGAGTTCGGTGATGCGCTCTTCAAGCTCATCCATGCGACGGGCCAGTCGTGCCGCTTTACGTTCATTGCGCGTCGTGCAGTCGCATCGAGTTAACACATTGAGTTCAGTCAGCAATGGACCAGCATCATTCACATAACGACGTACGGCTGAGTCGGTCCAACCCATTTCATATGTGTGAAAACGTAAATGCAAACGAACTAGTTCGGTAATCGCTTCAACGTCCTCATTAGGAAAACGCAAGGCAATCAGGCGCTTTTTCGTCATTTTCGCGCCTTTCACATCGTGCATGTGAAACGTTGTTCCTTTACCCTCTTGAAATCCTCGTGTCGCTGGCTTGCCCACATCGTGAAACAAAGCTGACAAGCGCGTGATGCGAAAATCAAAATCGTCATGAGCATCAGGTCGCACATTTTCAATGACCGCAAGCGTGTGTGTGAGCACGTCTTTGTGTCGATGAATCGGATCATTTTCTAAACGCATCGCTGGAAGTTCGGGCAAGAACTTTTCAGCAAGGCCGGTCTCCACCAAGAACCACAAACCAGCCGTCGGCGAATCAACAACGATGAGTTTGTTCAGTTCATCTCGTACGCGTTCGGCAGAAACAATCTCCAGGCGATCTTTGAATTGCTGAACTGCCGCAACAAGTTCAGGAACTGGCGTCATGTCAAACCGCGCAATAAAGCGCGCGGCCCGAATCATCCGCAGCGGGTCATCACTAAAACTGATATCGGGATCAAGCGGTGTACGGAGCGTCCGCGTCATCAAGTCGATGGCGCCATTGAACGGGTCGACCAAGGTTGGCGTGTCACTCGTGAGTTCGAGCGCCATGGCGTTGATCGTGAAGTCGCGTCGCGACAAGTCAATTTCGATT
Source organism: Ilumatobacteraceae bacterium (assembly GCA_044355095.1). Classification (GTDB taxonomy): domain Bacteria; phylum Actinomycetota; class Acidimicrobiia; order Acidimicrobiales; family Ilumatobacteraceae; genus Casp-actino8. The sequence continues at coordinate 24,720 of JBIKYT010000015.1, read as the reverse complement.
TCGTCGGCGTACTCAACATCGGGCTTGCGAGTGTCAGGGTGATAAGCCTCGGCACGGTGCGTGGTGATTTCATAAACCCGGTCGCCTTTGCGGGCCCCGATCGTTCCGAACTTTTCGCCCTGGGTCCAGACGGCGTCGGCCCACCCACTCAATAAACGTTTGGTCTCATCTGGGCGAGCGTTGGTCGTCGCATCGAAGTCAATTTCGGTGCTGGCATGGCCACCCAACAGGTCACGAACAGTTCCGCCGACGAGGTACAGCCGTTTACCAGCAGCTCGGAACAGAGCACTGACATCTGACAACTCGGCAAGTACAGGGGCAAAACGTTCGGGCACCACGGGCGTCAGGCTATGAGGTGACTAGGTGCTTGGCGTGTTCTTTTGATGGACATTTTCACATCCCTGTCGATCGGTGCTTCACCTAGCCTTGTCATCAACCTGCCTACATTGAATGGATGACCCGATGGCTGAAATAGATCTTGAGGCTTTACGGGCAACGCAACCACTGATTGACGAAATCGCCGCTCAAGCAGCACGTGAGTTCATGCTCGACAGTGTCGTGTGGGGTCTTGTAGCTGGCGACCAACTTGTGACAAGTGGGATCACCGGCACCGTCTCCAATGTGTCCACGCGATATCGCATTGCATCAATGACAAAGAGTTTTACCGCTGCGGCTGTTTTGAGTCTGCGCGATGAAGGCATGTTGTCTATTGATACCCCCGTTGATGACTATGCACCCGAGTTAGCAACCATTTGCCGCACCGAGTCGGGTACTCGCATCACATTGCGCCATTTGTTATCAATGACCTCGGGGTTGGCCACTGATGATCCATGGGCCGACCGGCACCTTGATGCCACCGCCCAAGAAATGAATGATCTCTATCAACAAGGTGGGCTGTACGCATTCGCACCCGGAACTCATTTTGAATATTCAAACTTGGGCTTTGCTTTGATCGGACGTGTTGTTGAGCGGGTGACTGGCCGGCGAGTACGTGACTTCGTCGACGAACGGTTACTCGGACCATTACAGATGACCTCAACAACATGGGATCCACCACTCAATCACGAATGGGCACCGCCAACCCGAGTTCAAGACGGACAGATCATTCCTGATGGTGTCACGCCATTAAGCGATGGAGAAATTTCGCCAATGGGTGGTTTATGGACCACTGTTGCCGATTTGGCTCGTTGGGTGGTCTGGCTCAATGAAGCCAACAACAACGTCGACTCGAAAACTGGTCAACTCAGTGTTGCATCACGTCGTGACATGCAAGTGATGCATAGCTATGCCGGCGTCATTGCACTTGATGGAGAGAAGGCTCCCACTGGTTATGGGTACGGACTCATGACGCGCGACGATCCCACACTTGGAATCGTCAATTCCCATTCGGGTGGACTGCCTGGTTACGGAAGCAACATGCGTTGGTTGGCTGGAAGGGGCATTGGAGTCGTTGCGATGTCAAACACGACGTATGCACCAATGGCGATATTCACTCATCGTGTTTTGAAAATGTTGCACTCGGCCAATCTTGTGCCTGAGACCAAAACAAATATTTCTGATGCTTTGCAGCAGAGATCAGATCAGTTGGTCGCGTTATTGAATCAATGGAACTCTGACCAAGCGCTTTCAATTTTTGCCGACAACGTTCATTTAGATGAATCGCTTGAACGACGACAAGCCGCTGCGCTCAAGATCGTCACCGAACACGGACCACTGGTGATTAAAACAATCACGCCTAGTAGCGAGATTGAAGCGGTCATTGAGTGTGTCAATGGCAAAAAGATTGAAATCTTGCTTGGTCCTCTTCATTCGGCGCCAATTCAGTGGTACGAACTGAAATAGCCCGCATCTACATACGTTCTTTCCAATGCGACTTGATGGCAGCAAGTTGCTCAGCAGATTCAGTTGGCCCACCAGTTGTGGGTTGTTCATCATTGTGCTGTTCACCAACCATTACAGCGAGTGTGCTCGCCGTTGACATCCGCAACGCATCAAGGTCGTATCCGCCTTCAAGCATGACCAATCGACGGCCGGTCGGCACTAACTGCAAGATGCGTTGCATCATCAAGGGATAGTCACCAGACGAAAGTCCCATCTGTGTGATCGGGTCGTTTCTGTGTGCATCAAAACCAGCTGACACAATCAGCCAAGTCGGCGCGAATTTTTCACTGATTGGCAGAATCAACTGATCAAACGCCGCAAGATAGACATCGCCGGTTGTTTGCGGCGGCAATGGAATGTTCATTGTGTAACCAAGGCCATCACCAACGCCGGTTTCGTCGTACCAACCAGTACCTGGGTACAACGGCCACTGATGTAGCGAGACAAACATCACCCGAGGATCGTCATAAAAAATGTCTTGTGTGCCGTTGCCATGATGAGCATCAAAATCAACAATCAGTACTCGCTCACCCGCATCAGCGAGAGCCGCTGCAGCCACCGCGACATTCGAGAATAAACAAAAGCCCATCGTCTCGGATTTAGTGGCATGGTGGCCTGGTGGACGAACCGCGCAAAAAGCCGAGTCGGCTTCGCCATTTTGCAAAGCACGTATCGCAGTCAGTCCAGCACCTGCGGCAAGCATTGCTGCTTTCCACGAACCAACCGACGCACGGGTGTCAGGATCTAGTTTGCCCCCACCCGATTGAACAACTCTTTCAATTCGATCAACATGGTCCGATGTGTGCACGCGCAATATTTGTTCGCGCGTTGCGGGCTCGGGTACCAATGGAATCAAAGCGTCAGTAACTCCGGCCTCGCGTGAACCATCAATCACTGCACCTAAACGTTCGGGTCGCTCTTGGTGTTGAGGACCATTGAGATGATCAAGGTAAGCCTCATGGGTGGCAAAGAGAATGCTCATTAGTTCAAACGATAGGGCATGAAGCGTCCGTACTACTGAGTAGCGCGACGTTCAAGAGCAGCGTCTATTTCGGAGTTGATTGCGGCAGCCAAAATTTTGTTTCCCGTCAAACTCAGATGGAATCCGTCACTGTCGCGCGACCTCTTCCGTTCACCGTCACTCGGGTCAATGACATACTGCGAATAGTTCCCGTCGAGTCCGAGAAACAGGCTCCATGTGTCGATGTACGCCACGTCCGCGCCGGTCGTCCGAGCGGCCTCAACTGCATTCTTCGTTGCCGTTCGCAGAATTGACAAATTATTGCGGAAAGCTTTTGGTTTCGCGTCGGGCGTACCGACCCACACCAACGACCGGCCCTGTGACGTCACCAACGTGATGACTTCGGCGACACGGCGTTGATACTCAACGGCCCACTCGGGATCATTGGTTGAATACGGCACGTCATTGACATAGACATCCTGCCCATCATTGGCGCCGACTCCAATCACCACAACATCGGCATTTTCTTCTGGTACCCACACATTGAGATGATTGGGCCAATCAAAGAATCTCGGCTGACTCAACCCGGACGAACCCTTGGTTGCCAAGAATGTCGTCATGCCCTCTCGGTCGAGAGTTGATTTCAAAACGCCGCCGAATCCTGCGGTGAGCGAGTCGCCATAAATACTCACCCGAGGCGGACCTTTGATCACCAGAGTTGTTGTGGTGCTGGCAGTGATTGTCGTTGCTACTGCAACCTCATTCGTGGGTGGGTTAGTTGTGGTCTCGATCTGCGCAGGTCCTTGACCTCCAGATACCCCAGACGAATCAGAACCGAGTGCCTGAATCGTGAAGATCACCACCATCAAAATTGCGACAACCGCCAAGCCGACCAGCATTTGACGACGGCGATAAATGTCTGGGGATAGGCGAACTGGACCCTGCTGAGTCTGGTTTTCGGACTCGTTCATGCAGACTCGCCTCCAGTTCAGTCGTTGGGGCTCAATATATAGGTATCAGTGAAAGCGTTTTCCATACCATTTTGGCACTACCGTCGATGGGGTGATCACTGGGTTACGACAACGGCGACACGCCACGAGTGCTCGACTTTTTGACGACGGCCTGGTGTGTGCTCGGGTACGCCAGTGGCCAAGTCGTCCCGATATTGCCCATTTGGTGCTGACCGATCACACCGTTGCTCCATCGGTAAGTTCATTAGATGAATGGACCAACTCGTTACGCACCGAGGGTTATTCCTCAATTCGTACCGGTGCCTTGTCACAAAATGCCGCGGAGCCTTTTGTGTTGCGTGGATTCCATGAGATTCAACAGTTGGCCCTCATGCGCATGAAGACACCCTTTTCCCATTTGGCCACCCACTCAAGCCGGCGTCCCCATCACGAAATGCGCCCACTCCGCTCGCAACGAGCACTTGATGTGGCGGCGCGACTGGACCATTTGGCGTTTGAATCAGGATGGGAACTTGATGTCAATGGCATCGAAGAAGCCTGTCGGGCCACGCCCGTTCATCGCATTCGATTAGCTGTCACCGCTACCGATGAACCAGCGGGATATATGGTCACGGGTCGCAACGGATCGGCCGGATTTATTCAGCGGCTCGCTGTTGACCCTGCTCACGAGGGTCAAGGTGTTGCCACATCTCTCTTACAAGATGGCTTGGGATGGTTGACTCGGCGGCGGGTCACCGACATTTTGGTGAATACCCATCTGGATAATCAACGCGCCTTATCGTTATACCAGCGGCTTGGATTCGAGCAACTGCCGGAAAATTTGCACGTCATGGAATTATCACTCGGCAAGTCAGGTGAGTCATGAGATCTCGATTGCTCATTGCGCTTGGCACTCTCGTGGTCGCGACGGCTATCCCACTTCAAGGCGCCCAAGCAGCGACACCCGAAATCATTTCGTCGCTCATCAGTCAAGACCAGTACGTCGCCGGGGTCGAGAATTCGCTCATTCGTTTTAGTGTTGCCTTGAGCGGTCGTGATGCTGCATCAACCGCGACGACAAAATTGGTGATCACGTCGTATAAGCCGGTACGCACCCGCCAAGAAGTACGCGATGCTTCCTCTGGCGAGTTGCCATCAACAATTGACACCGTCATTATCGATGTCAGCCAAGTTCGAGATCCCGCCACTGGCCGGGTTGATGTTGCAGTGCCGATTGAAATCGGTGTGCGCTCCAAAGAGGCGTTGCAGATGTCGGCCACTGGTGTGTATCCGATCAGTATCGGACTTCAAGAGGGCAAATCAGTGACCAGCCAAATCGTCACTTTTGTCGAACGCCTCCCCCAAGACGTCACCAGTCCTCTTCCAAGGGAAAACCTTCGTATCGCTCTCGTCGGAACTTTAACTAGCGATGTCAGTTTGCAATCTGATGGCTCAACCCTGATCAGCGACGCCAGTCGCGAACTTTTGTCGAGTGCCATCACAACCCTTGAGACGAATCCCCAAACTGCCGTCTCGCTGGCGGTACGCCCCGAGTTGATGGACGCGCTAGCCAGTTCATCTGATGCAGACATTGCTGTACTGAACCGATTGCAAGCAACATCATCCTTGCACCTGCTCGCCTCTACCTATGTCGATGTACGACCCGACGAACTGGTCGCTAGCCAAAATTCTGATGTCTTCACATCCCAACTGCGACTCGGTGAAGACGCCCTGGCCAGTATTTTCCCGACGAAAACAGTCAGCCGAGACTCGTGGCTCGAGGGTTCGGCACTATCAAGTAACGGAGCGCAATTACTGCGTGATCTGGGGCTTCGTACGGCCGTCTTGCTCAGCGAGTCCCAAAAAACGACCGCTGGAGGCGTCGCGCTTTTCGCTGAGCCCACGCGGTTAGTTGAACTGAAACTCTCGAATTCTGATCGGATGACCGCCGCACTGGCTGACATTCATCTCGGTGAGGCACTCACTCGCGGTTCAAATGAACCCTACGGTGGGGCTTACCTTGTCGCCCAGCAAATTCTGGCGGAACTCAAGGTTCTGCGTATCGAAATCATTGACCGCGACGAAACCATGAACGGTCGGGGAGTCATTTTGTCAACCGAATCAGGGGTGTTGCCATCAACTGCGCTGACCACTGCACTCGTTAACTCCATTGCTGGTCAACCTGATATGAGTTTTGTGTCTCTCGAGGATCTTTTGAGCACCATGACAGTGAGCCTCATGGACGGATTGCCGGTTTCGGTTGAACTTCAATCCCAAGGAGATCAAGGCGCCAGTGACACCACATTGAATGATTTTGCGGATCGGGTGAACGGATTTTCTGCCATGTTGCCCGATGGCGACGTACGCCCAACTCAGTGGCGTCGAGTTGTCAATGTCTTGCCCTCGCGAAGCCTCACCCAAGTGCAGGTCAAGGCATATATCAATGCGGTTGACACTGAACTTGCGGCGATCGGCGGGTCGGTCGTGACCCCCACCTCAACCACTTTCACCTTGGGTGGCCGCGATAGTTCCATTCGTCTGTCATTACGCAATGACAACGACACCGACCTGTTGGTGCGCGTTCATTTGACCAGTTCGAAACTCACCCTTCCGCAAGATGACCAGATCGTCACACTTCCCGCCGGAACCACCACGTTGGTCGAAATACCAGTTACCGCAAAAAGTAACGGTCGTTTTCCGGTGACCTTGCAACTCCTGACACCAAATGGTGATGTCACCGTAGGGGCCCCCGCCACCTTCTCGGCTCGGGTCAATGCCTTGGCCGGACTAGGTCAACTCTTCACAGGAATCGCTTTGCTGTTGTTGTTGTCCTGGTGGATCCATCACTTACGACGGGAACATCAACGCCGTCAATTTGAAAGTTTTGACTCCACCGAGCGGCACCCGTCTGGCGAACGTTCCGCATAGTCCCGACGAACTAACCTACAGACGTGACTTCTTCTGCCGTTCGCATCATTACCGACAGCGCGTGTGACCTGCCTGACTCGGTTGTTCAATCTCTCGGAATTGAAGTGGTTCCGCTGTTCATCAGATTTGGCGATGACGAATTAGTTGATCGCGAACAGTTGACCACCGCCCAGTTTTGGCAACGGTGTTCAGTCGAAGCCGATCTTCCGTCAACTGCTGCTCCGTCGCCTGGTCGTTTTGAAGACGCCGTCCGCAAACTCCAAGGTGAGGGCGCCACGGGAGTGGTCATCATCAACTTGTCGGCTGCACTTTCAGGCACGATGCAAAGTGCCGAAGTCGCTGCTGCGGCTCTGCAGCCGACGTGCGATGTACGCGTCGTCGATAGCCGCACCGTCACGATGGGACTTGGCGCAATTGCCGTGGCTTGTGCTCGTGCTGCTCAAGAGGGCAAGACGATTGACGAAGTTGAAGCCCTCGCCCACGACCTGAGTCGTCGTTGCAAGGTCTGGGGAGCTCTCGACACCCTAGAAAACCTCAAAAAAGGTGGCCGTATTGGCGGAGCCAAGGCCATGTTGGCTTCAGTTCTTTCAATCAAACCCATCATTGAAGTTCGCGACGGTGTTGTGCAAGAGGGTGGCAAGCAACGCACCCGCAGTAAGGCGCTGGCTTTTCTTGTCGACAAAGTGCGGGAAGCTTCAGCCAATCCAGGCATTAGCCAACTCGCGGTCTTAAATGCTGATTGTTCAGATGTTGATGCGTTCGTCGCCCAACTGAAAACTGTTTACTCAGGCGAAATTATGGTTGGTGAAATTGGAGCCGTCGTCGGTGCACATGCTGGTCGCGGAACAATCGGAGTTGCTTTCTTCGAAAACTAAGCACTGCACTGCTACAAACGCTTCTCGTTGCTCAACAGAGTTCACACAAGATCACAGTGGTATTCCGCAGTCAGCACGGTTACGACTACTAGCGTTCAATTTCAAGCATGTCCACGTCGTCCCATCATTCTGCTCCGCAACCATCAACGATTATCGCTGATCGGTATCGACTTGATTCTTTGCGCGCTCATGGCGGGATGGCTGATGTATGGAAAGCAACAGATTTACAACTGACGCGTTCAGTCGCCGTCAAACTTCTTAAGCCACATCTTGCCGCTGAGTCAACCTTGGCCGAACGTTTTCGCCGTGAAGCAATCGCTGCTGCGAATCTCAATCACGACAACATCGTCACCGTGTATGACGCCATCGAAGATAATGGTCGTCAAGCAGTCATCATGGAATTTGTTGACGGTGAGTCTTTGCGGGAGCGACTTGATCGTGAGAAAACTCTCAGTATCAAAACCGTCTTGAGTATTGGATACTGGGTGTGCTTAGCCCTTGACGCTGCCCACAAACAGGGTCTGATCCATCGCGATGTCAAACCCGGCAACATCTTGATTGATATCAACAAGAAAGTGATGTTGACCGATTTCGGAATCGCAAAAGTACTTGATGGCGAAGAAGACTTGACGAGCGAAAACATCATGATGGGAACAGCAAAGTATTTGTCGCCCGAACAGGTTCGTGGCGACAGTCTTGATGCACGAGCTGATCTCTATTCATTGGGTCTCGTGATGTACGAATGTCTCGCCGGAAAAGTTCCGTTTGTTGGCAAGAATGACACCGACACCGCTCTTGCTCGACTACACCGCGATGCCACTGATATCGCACAGCATCGGCCTGATATTGATCCCGACGCTGCACGACTGATTACTCGTCTCATTGCTCGCGAACCCAATGATCGATATGGCGACGCGGCTCAAGCCGCTGCTGCACTGCGTCGAATCATCGAAACACGCAAGTCGTCAACACCTGCTGGTACAAAGCGACCAACTGGCGATCGCACACCAACTCCAGGAAAAGTGATTCGGCCGAAGGGGCATACGCCAACGGGAATCAATCGGCAACCAGTTGACGCCGTGAACAAAAAAGACCCCGTGAACAAAGAAAACAATCGTGGTCAACAAGGTTCACGTCCCGCTTCATCGACACGATCAACTGCAAAGAATCAAGCAAAAGCCCCATTCAAACCAACTCCCGTCATGTTGATCGGGGTTATGGCGGGTCTGCTTATTGCGGGTGTCATTTTTGCGCAGTTCAACAAATCAGATTCAACATCGGCTGTACCTGTGACAACAACTTCTATTGCGGTCACGACTCCAATTGTCACTGGACCCGTTCAAATCACTGGTATCAAATCATTTGATCCACAAGGTGATGACCAAACCGAAAACGACAATGAGGCCAGTTACGTCACTGATGGTGATGCAACAACCGCCTGGTCGACAACCTGCTACAAGTCCCCCACCTTCGGTAGCAAATCGGGCGTTGGTTTAGTGATGCAACTCAACGGCGTTGCACTCGCTCAACTACAGGCTGATGTTCAGGGCGATAGTTGGAAGGCCAAGGTCTACACATCAAACTCGGCCGGCAATGACCTTGAATCATGGGGTTCGCCTATTTGGGAAGGTTCTGCTGAAGGTGGTCCAACAATTACTGCCTCATTTGCGAATCCAGCACAATTTGCGTTGGTGTACCTCACGCAAATTGGTCGAAGCGGATTCTGCAGTAACAACAATCCTTACCGCGGTTACATCAGTGAGATTCGAATTCTGCCTGCGCCCTAGTTGACTGGCGTTACTTATGACCTCAACACCATCTCTCGACTCATTGTTGAGAGAACACTATTTAATGATTCGGTCGGTCTGTCGAAGAATTTTACTGAATGACGCTGATGCTGACGACGCCACACAAAACGCCATGATCGCAATCGCGCGAGGGTACGAAACGTTTGATGGCCGATCAACATTCTCCACATGGGCTTACAGGATTGCGACAAACGCCGCTTTAGATGAATTGCGTCGTCGCAAGCGTCGACCGTTGTCGCTTTTTTCCCATGACGGTCAGCAAGTTGATGTTGCCGACACCCATGGTGATGATCAGCAGTTGATGATCGAAGCCTCTGACTATCTGGCACAGGGCTTGGCGCAGATCCCCGAAGAATTCCGCGTTGCGCTGGTGCTACGTGATGTTGCCGACCTTGACTATGACGAAATCAGTCAGGTTCTCGCCATCCCCATCGGCACGGTTCGATCGCGTATCGCTCGTGGGCGTGGCCGTCTCGCCGACATTTTGGGGAACTTAGAAGCACCTCACGAACGTCAAACCCCAGACACTGGAAATCATTCATGAGCACCGACCCGACGAATAACACTGACGACGACATCATCATTGATGAACTGGCAAGTCGGTTGGTTGATCGCGATGTTGACCTTGCTGATGTTCCCTCCGAATTACGCGCCGCCGTTGAATCTCGGGCTGCACAGTTTGTGACCACTCGTCAGCAATTGTTGACATCGCTCCCCCAAGCCGATGGTTCCACGATTGACCGTGCAGTCAATGAAGCACTCCGGAGTAGCCGAACTCAGTCCGTGACTCACACAAGATCACGAAAATTCGGCGTGTACATCGGATCGTTAGCTGCCGCAGCAGCTGTTGTGGCCATCGTTGGGGTTGCGGTCACTCAGTCGGGTTCATCAGATGTATCCGTGAGCGATATGGCCGTTGCTGCAAAAATCTCGCCGGAAGTCGCGGCAGCGCCAATGGCGTCTGAGGCACCGGCTGAGATGTCTGCTGCCAGCTTCGCTCCGATGGCCGCTGACTCGGCTCTCACTGGAGCGAAAGCTTCTCTCATCATCGGTGACACCAATGAACTTCAAGACTTGGTGTCTGAATGGTCGAATGAGGGTTTTGTCGTTCCACTAAAACCCGAGGCACTGTGTGACGACCCGTTGCGTCCGGCTATTGATGTTGAGGTGACTTTTGCTGGAGAACCAGCCGAAATTCACTTCAACCCTCAAGATGGCGTCATTGTGTATCGCATCAGCGACTGCTCAGTGATCATTGGCATCGTGCCGTAACTCGCATTCGTGGCTAGCCTCATGACCATGGCTGGCAATCCGCTCACCGACCCAAATTGGGCATCAGATTTCACCGAAACCATTATCGACACGGTCGACAAGGTTCGCGATCGCACAACTAAGCCCATCGTCATGGTGGCTCGAGGTTTAGTCTTCGGACTACTGAGCGTATTTCTCGGATTAATGGCCTTGGTTTTGCTATCTGTCGCAATTTCACGAGGCTTAATCAATCTGTTGGAGTGGCCACTCGATCACGACTCAGCAGTGTGGATTTCACATATTGTTTTGGGTTCACTTTTGTGCCTCGTCGGCGCAATCTTCATGGTTCGCCGTCAAAGTAAGGAAAGCGTCTAAATGTCTACTCATCATCGCGTCATCATCATTGGCTCCGGCCCAGCAGGACTCACAGCAGCGATCTATACCGCTCGTGCCAGCCTCGCACCGTTTGTCATTGAAGGCGAACCGAGTAGCACCAGTGATCAACCTGGTGGACAGTTGATGCTCACCACTGAAGTTGAAAACTTCCCAGGTTTCCCCGAGGGAATCATGGGTCCAGAACTCATGATGCGTTTTCGCGATCAAGCAGCGCGCTTTGGCGCCACGTTTTTAACTGGCAAAGCCACCAAAGTTGAGTTCGGCGAGAAGCCCCTTAAGGTGCACGTACGCGATGAAGTTTTCACCGCCGATTCAGTGATTATTTCGACTGGCGCACAGAGCCTCATGCTGGGCCTCGAAGCCGAAGAACGCCTGATCGGACATGGTTTATCAACGTGTGCAACCTGCGATGGTTTCTTCTTCCGTGGCAAGGAAATTGCGGTTGTTGGTGGTGGAGACTCGGCAATCGAAGAAGCCAGTTTCCTCACCAAGTTCGCTTCAAAGGTCACGTTGATTCACCGTCGTGATTCATTCCGTGCCAGCAAAATCATGCAAGATCGCGCGCTCTCCAATCCGAAGATTGAAATGTTGTGGAACACCGCCGTTACCGACATCGTTGGTAAAGATCAACTGGAATCGATTTCACTCAAGAACACCGTGACCGGCGAAGAAAGCAGCATGGCTGTTTCCGGTCTCTTCATCGCTATTGGTCACCGTCCTAACACTGATGTATTCAAGGGTGTTATCGACATGGAAGACAGTGGTTACTTGATCACTCGTCCCGACAGTACGTACACCAACATTGAAGGTGTCTTCGCTTGTGGCGACGTGAAAGATCATGTGTATCGCCAAGCAATTACTGCTGCTGGTTCGGGTTGTATGGCTGCAATCGATACCGAGCGTTGGTTAGAGCACCAGCACTGACTCATACGATGTAACATTCGTTTGTTATATACGCTCGCAAAGGATTCGCTATGGCTGACGGAATTGTCACTCTTACTTCTGGAACATTCGACGAAACAATCAACTCGTCATCAACGCCTGTTGTCGTTGATTTTTGGGCCGAATGGTGTGGTCCGTGCAAGATGATCGCCCCAATCTTGGGTGAAATCGCTACTGAAAAGGCTGGTCAGGTGACCATCGCCAAATTGAATGTTGATGACCACGGTGATATCGCTCAGCGTTTCGGGGTCATGAGCATTCCGACCTTGTTGGTCTTTAAAGACGGCAACCTTGTCAAGACCATGGTCGGGGCCAAGGGCAAGGGTCAACTTCTTTCTGAACTCGAGGAATTCCTCGCCTGATGGCTATCGCACCCGGTGATACGGGTGAGGCGGTTCGACAACTGCAACATCGCCTCGGAGCAGCTGGTTATTTACCATCTGCCGGCGTGACCCCCGATCTCTACTGCGCTGGTACTCAACAAGGTGTGACCTCGTTCCAAGAGGATCGTGGTCTAACTGTTTCTGGAGTCTGCGACGACGATACGTGGACGGCACTGCTGGAGGCCTGGTGGAGTTTGGGAGATCGTTCTCTCATGTTGCGCTCACCTAATTTACGTGGCGATGATGTTGCCGAACTTCAACGTCTACTGTCGCGCTTAGGCTTCGATTGCGGCCGTATTGACGGCATTTTTGGGCAAAAACTCAATCAAGCATTGCGTGACTTTCAATTAAACGCCGGTTTGGATGTCGACGGTGTCTGCCACGAGCACACTGTTGCGGTGTTACGTCGGCTTTCGCGTATGACTGGCGATGGTCCTGGTATCGCTGCCGTGCGTGATTCAGAAGAAGCGCGGCGTGGTCAACCCCTTGCTGGGCGGCGCGTTGCGGTAGGTCAGTTCGGCGAATTTGAGCCGCTCCGAGAGGCGTTGGGTGAGGCGTTGCGTGAACACGGCGCGATGTTGATTGAACTCACCGATGAAGAAGTGCCTGCTCAGGGCCGTACTGCCAACCTTTTCGGGGCAGATGTTTATGTGGGGGTCGAGTCGAGTCCCAACTATGAAGCACGCGTGTCGTACTACTCAGTTCCAGCCTTTGAGTCGGCTGGCGGACGATCATTGGCCCATTTGATCGAACGACACCTACGCGATGTGGTACCCCGCATGTCGGTCAGTGGTATGCGTTTGCCGATCTTGCGTGAGACCAAGATGCCCGCGGTGTTATTGACCCTCGGTCCGGTGGAGTTGATGACTCAACGCAGCCAACGAATAGCGGAAGCAGTTTTCTTGGCCTTGAGTGCGTGGGCACCCTAGAACAACCCGAAAAGTAAGTTATCCACAGGCTTTTCCACATCTTGTGTGCAACTGTGTCGCGCGACTATAGGGTCAGAGTTGAGGGTTTGGGGATAAAAATTGTCTCCACTCGCGCGTGAGACTTATCCACAGACTGGTCACTCGACGGGTCCGGCACCCATCATTAAGTAGTACAGCCGCTCAAGATCGTCGAGCCCAGCGAACTCGATCGTGACCGAACCCTTTTTATTGCTATTCATTTTGACACTCACGCGAGTGGACAAATATTCCGAGATTTGGCTCTCGAGTTCAAGCAACCCAGCCGGCGGAAGTTTGGTGACGGTCCCCCCCGTGTCGGAGTCATCACCGGTTTTACCTGGCTTGACAACCGGGGTGGGCGCGTCTCCCCCACGGTCACGAATTGCTTCTTCGATTGAACGAACTGACCAACCTTCAGTCGCGGCGCGGCGTGCTAACTGCTCTTGAAAGGCTCGGTCGGGGGTTCCGAGCAACGCTTTGGCATGTCCGGCCGATAAACGTCCGTCCGCCAAGAAGGCCTGAATGGCAGCGGGAAGAGTCAGTAACCGCAATGAATTAGTGATTGAGCTGCGACTTTTGCCCACTCGTTTAGCGACATCGTCGTGGGTCAGGCTGAAATCATCAATGAGTTGTTGGTACGCCCCTGCTTCTTCAAGTGGAGCCAAATCTTGACGATGCAGGTTCTCGACTAAGGCCTGCTCAACCGACGACATGTCATCGGTTGTTTTCACAACGGCTGGAACTGTCGTCAGACCAGCTCGTTGCGCGGCTCGCCAACGGCGCTCTCCGGCGATCAACTGATATGAACCATCAGCCAGTTGACGGACGAGCAAAGGCTGCAAAACACCGATCTCACGGATCGAAGCCGATAAGTCGCTCAGCGACTCTTCATCAAAATGAACGCGTGGTTGATTGGGGTTGGGTGAAAGATCCCCTACTGGGATTTCCACCAATGAGGCTCCTCGAGCCGCTGTATCTGAGCCAGAGTCACCGAATCCTGAGGGGATCAGCGCATCAAGTCCTTTACCGAGTCCTGGGCGACGTGCCACCAGCTACCTCCTTTGCCACCAATCGATAGGCAATAGAGCCCTTCGATGACGGATCGTACACATTGATGGGTTGGTGGTGGCTGGGGGCCTCCGACAACCGAACGTTTCGTGGAATGATGGTGGCGCACACCTTGTCGCCGAAGTGTTCACGGACTTGCTTGACGACTTCAACTGACAATTGGGTTCGAGCGTCGTACATCACACACAAGATGGTGCTGACTTCAAGTGTGGGATTGAGATTCTTTTTGACCTTATCGACATTACGCAGCAACTGGCCGAGGCCCTCCAGGGCGTAGTACTCACACTGGATCGGGACCAGGACTTCGCGGGCGGCCACCAAGGCGTTGACGGTCAAAAGTCCGAGGGATGGGGGACAGTCAATGATGACGAAGTCGTATTCATCGAGTTCTTGATCGATAGCCCGCTTGAGACGGTGCTCACGAGCCATTTCATTGACCAGTTCAATTTCGGCTCCAGCCAAGTCGAGGTTCGCTGGAACCACGAAGAGATTTTTAACATTGGCCGGTTCGACGCAATCGCCAATTGCGACATCATTTAAAAGGACGTCATAAATCGAGGTTTCAATACCTCGGGTTTCAATTCCGACGCCTGACGAAGCGTTACCTTGCGGGTCAAGATCGATCAGCAGGGTGCGGAAACCCAATTCGGCCAGACATGCCGACAAGTTCACCGAAGTTGTGGTTTTGCCAACGCCACCTTTTTGGTTCGCCACAGCAATAACGCGAGGCAGGGGCCGGTTGTGCTGGATCACAGGGGAGTCGGTCATGGGAATTTCCTTACAGCGGCAACATCACCGAGTGTGAGGTTGACAAGGGTGGGGTAGGTGTTCTCCGAACCCGGAGAACACCGAAATCGTACCGTATAGGTGTGGCAACGGGGCGGATAGCCCTAAATCAGTGTCATTCAATGTTCCACGTGGAACATTTCTGGCTGACTGACGGTCTCTTTAGGAAGTCCGGGTGGGTTCTCTGAGGCTGAATGTTCCACGTGGAACATTCAGGTCCATACGGTTATTCAGGCTTTCTGGAGAACCGCGACGCCATGTTGGACTTTCTGCCACTTTAAGCCCGTGGCCTCTACCTCGGGGTCTCTCCATCGTGCTCCGTCCGATTCGGGTGGTTCGCTCACAATCAACAGACCGCCCGTCGCCAAAAGGGGTGCTGCGTGTTGCGCGGTGTACGCCGGTGATCCAAATCCCCGAGACGTCACCGCATCCCAGGTTCGCCCGGTAAACCGTTGGGGGAGAAGGGCGACGTCAATCTCTACAACCTCAACATGGGGCTGAAATCTCAATCGACCCACCAGGCGAGTCAGGAGGTCGGTTCGTTTAGCCCTCCGGTCAACCAAGGTGGTCATGATCTCGGGTCGGGCGGCAGCAATGACCAGTCCCGGGTCTCCGCCACCAGATCCCAGATCGACCACGGTTCGGATATCTTCGGGAAGTGCGGCCACGAAGGCCAGCGAATGGTCAATCACTTCGTTGAGTGATCGGTCCCCTAACATGCCGATGCGCTGGGCATCTCCCAGCGCATCCAACAACTTTTCTCGATTTTGTGGGCTCAGCGTGGGAACCATTGACATGGCCCCACCCTACGCCCCAACGACTACTCGGCGGAAGCCACCGGTGCTGCGGGTGAAATCACCACGCGACGATTGGGGTCTTCACCCTCCGAGTGCGTGACAATGTCGGTGCGGCCAGTCAAGGCATCATGCACAATCTTGCGATCGGGTGATGGCATCGCCTCAAGTGCCCGAGCCGAACCAGTCGCCACAACTTCGTCGGCGACCTGAGTCACGAAACGACTCAAAGCTTCTTTACGCTTGGCCCGGTAACCACCGATGTCAATACGCAAACGAGTGTCATGATCACCCATCCGACGCTGACTCACCACGCGGGTGATGTCCTGAACTGCCTGCAAGGTGCTGCCACGGGGACCAACCAGCAAACCGAGTTCGGTGCCGTTCAACTGGACTTCGATGTCGTCGCCCTGAATATTGACCACGGTTTCGCCTGTTGCGCCGATCGACGCGGCAAGTCCAACTAAGAACTTTTCGGCTTCAGCAGCAACCTGGGCGGGATCGGCGGGAGGACCTTCGGGGCGCTCGCGACGGGGACGTTCGGCATTGTCATTATTGTCAGACACGTTCTTTTCCTGCTTTCGTGGTTGCTTCGGACGACTTGGGCGTTCACCGGTACTGGCACCCTCTTCGCGACGAGGACGACGTTCGCGACGATCGTTCTTGGCACGCGGGGTTCGGGGCTTGACACGGGCACGAACTCGAGCCTCGCCACGGGTGCGGCCAAAAAGACCAGCCTTAGGCTCTTCTAGAATTTCAAATTCTGCTTCTTCATCGGCCACTCCTAATTGATCGAGGGCAATGCTCTTGGCTTCTTCGATGGACTTTCCGGTTGTTTCTACCCATTCCATGGGATTTCCTTCTTTCTTTCTTACGAACGTACGAGAGTGATAACTCAGCCGCGAGGCGGCTTCGGATGACGTGACTGACCAGATGGCTTCGGGCGATTCGACGGAGTTGGCTTACCTTTGGCTGGGGTTGCGCCACCCTTCGGAGGGGTCACTCGCTTGCTCACCGTCGGGTTCACTTTTGGCGAATTCTTGGGTTGTTCTTTCGCCTTGCCAAGGTCGTGTTTCATCTGCCCAAAGAACCCGCCGGGTGCGCCTTCTTCTTTCGAGAGTTCGCGGGCCTTGACACTGGCCGCTTGCGCCTGCTGGCCAAGTGAATGCTCGCCCTTATAGAAGCGGCGAGTGATGTACTGCTGTTGGGCGATGCGAACCAGAGTCTGCGAGATGTAGTACACCACGAGGCCGACAGGAAAGAAGAACTGAAAAACACCAAACGCGACCGGCAGATACTGCATAATCTTTGCTTGCGTGGCTGACATGCCTGGTGAAACGGTCCGACTCGCGATCATGCGCTGCTGGACAAAATAGAGTCCCATCAACGCCACCACAAGAAGGGCGTAAATGACGCCTTTACCGGGGCTGTCTTGAATTGCTTTGACTGGAGTGAGCGACAAGTCAATGCCCAAAGACATCATTTCTTTGGCGCCGTTCAAGCTCTCATAAAGTTTGCTTGTTTTGCTGATGTAATCGGGCTGAATTACCTCGACCCCGTCCACCATGGTCTTATTGCTGAGACCGTGCAGAACGCGGAACATGATCAAGAAGATGGGCATCTGCGCCAACATCGGCAAGCATGAGGCCAAGGGGTTGACTTTGTGCTCCTGATAGAGCTTCATCATTTCTTCATTGAGCTTTTGGCGATCGTTGCGGTATTGATTCTGCAAGCGCCTCATTTCGGGCTGCACTCGCTGCATCTCGAGCATTGATTTGGTGCTCTTGAGAGTCAGCGGGAAAATCAGCATCATGATGACCACCGCGACAAGCGCAATGGCCGCCGAATAGTCAGATGTGAGGTTGTAGAACTGGCTAATCAGCCAGGCGGCAGCTTGGAACATGTTAGGAAACCCTTCCGGTGGGGTGAACTGGGTTGGTGGATGAACCGGTGATCGATGAACCGGTGAAACTTAAACAACTCTCATCATGGTGATGAGTTTTGGGTTCGGGAACCGGGTCGTATCCCGAAGGGCCAAACGGGCGACAACGAGCGAGTCGACGCGTGGTCAACCATGTACCGCGGCCAGCACCATGAACCTGAACTGCCTCTTTGGCGTATTGCGAACAACTGGGGGTAAAGCGGCACGGCGAGGGGCGGCCTTCGCGAGCAACTTGGTACCAATTGATGGCTTTGAGCAGGAAAGATTTCATAACGACATCAACTCTCGGTGGACCATTTGCCGAGTAAGCCGGTCACCGACTGCGAAACATCGCCGTACGAGATATCCACCGCTGGACGAGTCAACCCAATTAAGTACAAACCGGGTCGAAGGTCGGGGGAGTGCCGCCGTAGAACTTCGCGCAATTGACGACGGACGCGGTTGCGCTTCACCGCTGTTCCAGCGGTGCGACCAATAGCAAAGGCCACGTGGGGCCCGTCAAGAGAAGGGTCCGAAACCATGACACACCAAACCACTCCACTACGAAATCGAGTTCCTTCGCGACGTAATCGCGCAAAACCGTCTCGACCGTGAAGTCGTTCGATCAAGCCGACAGCTTCTTGCGGCCCTTCAAGCGACGGGCTTTCAAAATTGCTCGCCCGGCGCGGGTGGACATACGGGCGCGAAAGCCATGCTTGGCCGAACGACGCTTCTGATTTGGTTGATAAGTACGCTTCATTACAAACTCCTCGATTCCTGGTGCTGCCCCATCCGGGCGAGAAACACCAGGTAGTGGCCAATATTCAGCCGCCTCGACAACCTGCATGCGGACTGAACCACATAACGCTTGTCAAGCGCATTGAAGCAGGCTACGGGCGAAAGACCGACGCGGGCAACCCTAGCCCAGGATCTCCGCGTTTTGCGGATTATCCACAGCCTGCTAAGGTCGTCAATCCCAAGGTTTTAACAACAATGAAAAACCCTAGGTGGCCGGCGTCAGCGCAGGTCAGAACCTATAAACATTTGTCAGTAAGTTGTCCACAAGTTGTGGAAATGCTTGTGGATGAATTGCATAAATTTTGAAGGAGTAGCAGGTGGAACGCACAGAAGACTTGTGGACAGCAGTATCGCAACTGCTGCGCGCCCAGGTCTCTGACGCGGTCTGGTACTCGACATTCAACGACGTTCATTCGCTTCCCGGTGACGACACGACTTTGCGACTGGCGGTCCCGAGCGGAACAGTCCGCGACAAGATCACGTCACGTTATTTACCCCTCGTCCTTGATGCCCTCGCCGAAATCGGGGCGGGATCAACACAACTTGAAGTCGAGGTGGTCTCGAACGACGCCACCGGTGAGGTCGTTCAAGAGTCAACCCCCCAACCAACCGCGAAAACCCCTGTTTCAAAATCAGCAAGCAGTGAGTCAGTGGCTGCTGACAAAGCCGAAGAAATGGCCGACCGTGCGGGACTCAATCCGCGCTACACCTTTGAAACTTTCGTGAAGGGCGCCTCCAACAGTTTCGCTTTGGCGGCCGCTCAACGAGTTGCCGAAACCCCCGCGCGTTCCTACAACCCGCTTTTTATTTACGGTTCGGCTGGACTTGGCAAGACCCACCTCTTACACGCCATTGGCCATTACGTACTTCAAAATTACAGCCACTACCAGGTGCGATACATTTCAACAGAAACCTTCCTCAACGAATACGTTGACGGAATTCGAAATAACACCATCGCTAATTTCAAACGTCGGTACCGCGATATCGATGTTTTGCTGATTGATGACATCCAGTTCATGGAGGGCAAAGAAGGACTTCAAGAGGAGTTCTTTCACACGTTCAACTCGTTGCATGGCGCCAACAAACAAATCGTGATTTCGTCTGACCGTGTCCCTGACGCCATCCCGAACCTTGAAGAACGCCTCGTTGGTCGTTTCCGTTGGGGCTTGATTACCGACGTTCAACCCCCCGACCTTGAAACCCGCCTAGCGATCTTGCGCAATAAAGCCGAACGCGAAGGAACGGTGGTTCCTGGCGACGTCCTTGAATACATCGCCTCTCGGGTGACCAGCAACATTCGTGAACTTGAAGGCGCCTTGATCCGCGTGAGTGCGTACTCAAGTCTCAATCGGGTTGACATGACGGTTCCCCAGGCCGAACGCCTCCTTGAAGACCTCCTTCCAAGTACGGCTCCCAAACACCGCACCGATCAAGAACTCCTCACCGAAATAGCTGGCTTACTTGGCTTTGCTGTTGACGCTCTTCGCGGAAAGAGTCGCCAAAGGCCTCTCGTTATGGCCCGACAAGAGGCGATGTACGTTTTCCGCGAACTCACCGATTTGTCGTATCCGGCGATCGCTCGTCTCTTCGGTGGCCGCGACCACACCACCGTGATTCACGCCGTCGACAAGATCACCAGGCTCATGGCCGAGCGCAGTGAGACCTACGATCGCGTCACCATGCTTGTTAAGAATCTGAAGTTGAGCTGACATGATCAACAGACTGTGTACATCTCGTGTGCATAACCACGATCATCGTGTGGGCAACCAACAGTTATCCCCTGCCACACCCCGCGAGCACAGTTCACGTGTGGATGGCTGTGTACAAGTGTGCGCGGGTCGTTTCAGTTCACACGCTGGGAGAACGAGAGTTCATCCACAATCCACAGCCCTTATTATTAGAACTATCTTAAATCCTCATCAAGACGTGATGACAACAATGAAGGAGCCCAACCGTGAAATTTCGGTGTGAACGTGAAGTCCTCGCTGAGGCATTCGGGGCGGCAAGTCGTGCGTCTACTGGTCGCGCAACTAATCCAACCTTGTCGTGTTTGCGGTTAGTTCTTGCTGGTGAACTTTTGCGAGTCACCGGAACTGATGGCGATTTAACAATCGATGTGAGTCTTACTGTTTCCGGAATTAAAGACGGCGTCGTGTTGGTTCCCGCAAAACTCACCAGCGAAGTTGTTCGCTCACTTCCTTCTGGTGCAGTTGAATTTGATCTTGGTGAAGACAAAGTTGATATCTCTGCGGGACGCGTGAACTTCACGGTTCCAATCGGCGCCGGAGACGACTTCCCGAAATGGTCTGGCACGGTTGGCGAAGGTGCTCCGATGGCCACAAAGGATTTATCCGAAGCACTTAAGCAAGTTGTTCGCGCTGCTAGTAACGATGATGCGCGTGGTGTGTACACCGGTGTCTTGATGACTGGTGTCGAAGGAAAACTTCGCCTCGTGGCGACCGACTCGTATCGCATGGCTATTCGCGATATTGCCGCCAACGTCATTCCTGATGATGCAAGTTTTGTTGTTCCGGCGCGAGCCTTGAATGAATTGCAACGACTACTCGGGACATCCGATCGTGTTTCGATCAACATCACGGAGAACGACGCAACATTTGAAGTAGGAAATATTCGTTTGGTAACTCGACTACTCAAGGGTGCTTTTGCTGACTACAAGCGTTTGATTCCTCCAAATTTGCCAAACACCTTGAAGGTCTCACGCGAAGCAATGATTGACGCAATTCGTCGCGTGAAGTTGGTTGCTCGTGATCCAATCGGAACTCCATTGCGCTTGCAGGTCGCGGGCGATGCGGTGACGTTGCGAATGGTGACACCAGATAACGGTGAAGCAACTGAACAAATTGACGCAGTTTCTTCGGGTAGCGATATTGAAATTCGTTTCAACAACGAACTTTTAGCATCTGGACTTGATGCATGCGGAACTGATGAAATCACCATTCAAACCAGCGAACCAGGCAAGTTAGCTCTTATTCGTGGTGTCGATCAGAATGAGTTCACATACTTGTTGATGCCACTGAAGTCGTGATTGCGCCATGATCGTCGAGCAATTAGAGCTCGTCGATTTCCGCAATTACACAAACGCATCGTTTGATTTAACTTCTGGCGTGACCGCGATAGTTGGTCGTAACGCGCAAGGAAAAACCAACGTTGCTGAAGCGATGGCCTTCTTGGCAACACTTGACAGTTTTCGTCAAGTGCCACCCGTTGCTTTAGTTCGTGAAGGTGCAGAGTTTGCGACGATTCGCGCAGTAGTACGTCATAACGATGGACGTGAACTGCAAGTTGAAGTACAAATTCAACGTCAAGGTCGCACGATCGTTCAAGTGAATAAGCAACGACTTCCGCGCACGCGTGATCTTCTTGGAGTACTGCGCGTGACAGTCTTTTCACCAGATGACCTCGAACTTGTGAAAGGTTCACCGTCAGAGCGCCGCCGATTCGTTGATGAAACTCTTGTGAGTTTGGCCCTACGTAATGATGCTTTGCGGCTGGAACTTGATCGAGTGTTGAAACAACGCAACACTCTTTTGCGTCAAGCCAATGGTCGCCTCACTGAAGAAATCGGTTTCACTCTCGATGTGTGGGATGAGAAACTCGCTTCTGTCGGAAACGAGATTGGTCATGAACGCGCCACGGTGCTCGCACAACTTCAACCGTTAGTGCAGCAGGCATATCAGCACTTGGCTGGTTATCCGATGGCGGTGACCCTGCAGTACGAACCAGCATGGCGGAAAACTGGTTTAGGGATGGCCTTGGCAACAGCCCGCCAAGACGATGTCCGCCGCGGGGTGTCAACGGTCGGTCCTCATCGTGATGACATTGACCTGTACTTAGGTTCACTTCCGGCTCGCACCCATGCGAGTCAGGGTGAGATGCGTTCACTTGCCCTCTCATTACGACTAGCCGCCCATCAACTCGTCGCCGAAAAGACCGACATGACTCCTCTGCTGGTGCTGGACGACGTGTTATCTGAACTTGACCCCGACCGTTGCACGGCACTTTTAACGCACCTCCCAAAAGGGCAGGTGGTCATCACCACGGCAAGCGCCCTGCCGGAGGCCGCTCGTCCAGATCGGGTGTTGCGAATTGAAGGGGGCGCCATTGTCGCCGATCAATCCTGAACCAACCCCTCTCTCAAACAGTATTGAGCGGTTGTTGAAGTCGTTACGAGGTGGCGATCGTCAAACCACCGTGACCGTCTTTTCACGGTGGGCCGAAATTGTGGGCGAACCAGTGTGCAGTCACGTCAAACCGCTCAAACTTGACGCCGGAACTTTGATTGTTGAAGTTGACGAACCTGCGTGGGCAACGCAGATGAAGTTCCTCGAAGCCGACCTTCTCAAACGACTAAATGTTGGCGGGGCCATGCCTGTCGAGCGACTAGAAATCAGAGTGCAACGAAAGCGGTAGAACCCGCTTTTTTCTCCGCCGAAAACACGCTGAAAAACGGTGTATTTGCCCTGCATATGTGCCCCGTATTGCCACGATTGAGAGGCTGTTAGCGACTAAGATTTTTTCGTTGTGTTGAGCCATCGTGTCGCCCAAGATTTTCATCTCAAGCACACAGTCGTTACGGCCTTCTAAAACCACCCACAGAGGAATACGTGTCTAACAAAAGCACTACCACCACAGGCGATTACGGCGCCAAAGATATTCAAGTTCTCGAAGGACTTGATCCGGTTCGTAAGCGACCCGGTATGTACATCGGCTCAACCGGTTTGGCGGGCCTTCACCACTTGATTTGGGAAGTCGTCGACAACGCAGTTGACGAAGCAATGGCTGGTCATTGCACCACCATTGGCGTGACCCTGCTGGAGAATGGCGGTTGCCGCGTTGACGACAACGGTCGCGGTATTCCCGTTGATCCATACCCATCAGGTCCACATAAAGGAAAGAGTGCAGCCGAAGTCGTTTTGACCGTCTTGCATGCCGGCGGAAAGTTCGGCGGTGAGGGTTACAAAGTTTCTGGTGGTTTGCACGGCGTGGGTGTGTCAGTAGTGAACGCACTCTCAACCAAACTCAAACTTGAAATTGATCGTGGTGGCAAGCGTTACGAACTTGAATTCGAAGACGGCGGAAAGCCCAAGGGCAAAATCGCCATTACTGGCGATACACCCGCCCGGGGACGCAAGAACGGTACGTCGGTGACGTTCTGGCCCGACCAAACCATCTTTGCTTCCGAAGGAACCGAATTTGTGGCGCGCACAGTTCTTGAGCGCTTACAAACAATGGCCTTCTTGAACCGCGGTCTCGAAATTGTGTTCAAAGACGAGCGCACCGGCAAGACGCAAGATGTGACCTTCCAATACAAGGGCGGCATCGTCGACTTCGTGAAGCACCTGAACACTTCAAAGGAAGCTTTGTTCAGCAAGGTTGCGTACTACGAAGATGAAGACGAAGGCCAGATGCTCGATATCGCGATGCAGTGGAACACCGGTTACCACGAAGGTATTCATGGCTACGCCAATGGCATCAGCACCATCGAAGGCGGTATGCACGTCGAAGGTTTCAAGACCGCATTGACAAGTGTCGTCAACAAGTACGCCAAGAACCGCGGGCTACTCAAAGAAAAAGATGACAACTTGCTGGGTGAAGACATCCGTGAAGGAATCACCGCCATCATTTCGGTCAAGTTGGGCGAGCCTCAATTCGAGGGTCAGACCAAAGCCAAACTCGGCAACGTATCCATGCGTTCGTTCGTTCAGAAAGTAACGAACGAACGTCTTGCTGAATGGCTTGACGAAAACCCGACGGAAGCCAACAAAATTGTCAAGAAGGCGCAAGCCGCGGCGCAAGCTCGTGTTGCTGCCAAGAATGCGCGTAACGCGGTTCGTCGTAAGACAGCGCTTGCAGGTGCAGGTATGCCCGACAAGCTGAAGGACTGCAGTAGTGGCAATCCGTCCGAAAGCGAAATCTTCATCGTTGAAGGTGACTCTGCTGGTGGCACCGCACTTGACGCGCGAGATCCGCGCACTCAAGCAATCTTGCCGATCCGCGGAAAGATTCTCAA
>JBIKYT010000122.1:0-4036 GCA_044355095.1 Ilumatobacteraceae bacterium | reverse complement strand
GCGTTGGATGATGGGCGAAGACGTCATCACCCATCTCGGCCGCGAGTACTACGAAGAAATTTGATCCACCAGTGGCGCGTCGCCTCTGGAATCCAAAATCTTGGGTGAGCCTGTCGCCAAACGGCATTGGCCATACCAAACCCAATCATCTCGGAGAGATGGCGCGCGTCGCAGTCAATGTTCGTCGCACGCCCAAACGCGCGTGGAAGATTCTGAACGAAGGCGTCTGCGACGGTTGCGCGCTAGGTGTTGCCGGGTTGCACGACTGGACCCTTGACGGAATTCATTTGTGCACCACCCGATTGAAATTGCTCGAGGTGAACTGTGCTCCTGCGTTTGATCATTCAGTGTTAAGTGATGTTTCATGGCTACGCAAGCGCACTGGCACAGAACTTCGCGAGATGGGGCGTCTCGCCTACCCGATGCGACGTAGGCGTGGAGAAAAGGGATTTACTCGCGTCTCGTGGGATGATGCTCTGGACGCTGTTGGTCTTGGTATTCGTGCTGCGGGCGGAGATCGAACCGCTATATATCTCACCAGTCGAGGATTAACCAACGAGTCGTATTATGTCGCCGGCAAGGCCGCTCGCGCCATGGGTGTCGCCAACATTGATTCGGCAGCGCGAACCTGTCACGCACCGTCGACAATCGGCTTGAAGTCAACGATTGGTGTCGCTGCGAGTACATGCAGTTTGCAAGATGTTCTTGAAACCGACGTCGTTATTTTGTGGGGCGCCAATGTTGCCAACAATCAACCGGTCTTTACGAAGTATCTCTATGAGGCCAAAAAGAATGGCGCCAAAGTCATTGTCATTAACCCGTATCTCGAACCGGGCCTTGAAAACTATTGGGTTCCATCAAAACCCGAATCATTTTTGTTTGGGACCAAGTTGTGCGACTTGCACATACCTGTCCGTCCCGAAGGTGACGTTTCACTTGCCAATGCTTTGCTCAAAGAATTAATCGGGCGCGATGCAATTGATCACAACTTTGTTAAGCAACACACCATTGGTTGGACCGAACTTACTCAGCACTTAGCGACACTCGAAATTGAAGATCTGCTAGGCGATGCGGGCATTGATCATGCAACATTGACTTCGCTCGCCGATCTCTATGCGAGTTCACAGAGTGCTGTTCTGATTTGGAGCATGGGCATTACCCAACATCGCCATGGAGTGGAAGGCGTTCAAGCAATCGTGAACGTTGCACTCGCTCGCGGCAATGTCGGCCGCAATGGATCTGGACTCATGCCAATTCGTGGACACTCAGGTGTGCAAGGTGGTGCCGAGATGGGAGCGTATTCAACAGCATTTCCTGGCGGCGTTACCGTGTCGGCCGAATCCGCACGCGAACTCTCGGCAATGTGGGGTTTTGACGTGCCAGCAACACCAGGAATCACGGCACCTGAAATGGTCCTTGCGGCCGAACGCGATGAACTTGATGTGCTCTTCCTAGACGGCTCCAATTTCTTAGATGTCATGCCCGACCCCAAACGAGTAGAGGCAGCACTTTCTCGAGTGCCGTTACGCGTTCATCAAGACATCGTTTTGACTTCGCAAATGTTTACCGATGGCGACGACGTCATTTTGCTACCTGCTGCGACGCGTTACGAACAAGAAGGTGGCGGCACCAGCACAACCACCGAACGGCAGATTGCGTTTAGCCCTGAAATCGTTTCTGCTCCAGGCGAAGCACGAAGCGAATGGCGAATCTTTTCCGATATCGCTACGCGAATGAATCCCGCGCTTGCGCCGTATTTCTCATGGACCGATAACAAAGCATTGCGAACCGAGATTGCACAGATTGTTCCGATGTACGCCGGGATTGAAAACCTGTCAAAGACCCATGATGCGGTTCAATACGGTGGTCGGCATTTATGTGCAGGAGGAGAATTTCCATTGCCCGATGGTCGAGCACGATTTACTGCGCTTGATGTTTCACCACCGTCAATTCCTCCGGGACACTTCTTCTTGTCAACTCGACGCGGAAAACAATTCAACTCAATGATCTTCAACGAGATTGATCCATTGACAGGAGCAACTCGCGATGCCGTCTACATCGATGGTCGCGATGCCGACGCGTTGAACCTCATCGAGGATGAGCAAGTTGTTTTGCGGAGCGACACCGGTTCAATGCATGCGCGAATCAAGATTGTTGTACTTCCGTCACGCTCAATTCAGGTGCACTGGCCCGAAGGCAACGTGCTCATTGATGCCGGAATTAACGAAGATGCCAGCCGAATTCCCGATTACAACGCAGTCGTAACTATCGAAAAACTCAAAAAAGGGTGATGTCATGAAATCAAAAGTTGTTCTTTGGTCAGCCGTAACCGATGTTTTGTGCATTGTGATCTTCGTGGCTATAGGTCGCGAGAATCATGATG
The DNA here is from genome assembly GCA_044355095.1 of Ilumatobacteraceae bacterium. Lineage (GTDB taxonomy): Bacteria > Actinomycetota > Acidimicrobiia > Acidimicrobiales > Ilumatobacteraceae > Casp-actino8. Next base: position 1,653 of record JBIKYT010000122.1, on the reverse strand, counting down.
AAGGTGGAGCAGTTTCTGGAGTCTTTCGCGTGGCCGCGCCATTCTTGATCGCTGCAGTCGCAGGCTGGCTCGCGTCACAAGCATGGAAGAAACCATTAGATCTTCGAACCGGAGCGATCGTTTGGCTCACCACGATCATCCTTGGCATGGTTCTTCGGCGCTTCGTTTTTGACGATGGAACCGCGACCGCGTTCATCATTGTCGCGACCGTGTTTTTGTGCGCGTTCCTCAACGGATGGCGAGCGATAGTCCGCAAACGCCTCAACCCCGCCCAACAATGAGAATTGTGCCACTCTGTACAGATTGTCGCGCTGAGCGCGCACATTTGTACAGAGTGGCACAATTGGCGCGTTTAGAGCAGGTTGGTGATGGCGCCCTTTTCGGCGCCCTGCGCCAACTTGGCGTATTTGCCCAATACGCCACTCGTGTAACGCGGCGGGTTCGGCTTCCAACCTTCACGACGCTGAGCCAATTCGGCTTCATCGACCAGCAGATCGAGACCAAAGTTAGCCACATCAATCTTGATCCTGTCACCGTCACGCACGAACGCGATCGGACCACCATCAACAGCTTCTGGCGCCACGTGACCGATACAGAATCCCCATGTTCCACCGCTGAAGCGACCGTCAGTAATCAAGGCACAGTCGTAACCACGACCAGCACCCTTCATCGCTCCAGTGATCGCCAACATCTCGCGCATTCCTGGTCCACCCTTTGGACCTTCGTAGCGAATCACGAGCACCGTGTTGGGTTGAATTTCTCCGGCCATGATTGCGGCCATCGCGCCATCTTCGCCATCGAACACTCGTGCAGTTCCTTCAAACAAACGTTGCTCGGGCGTCAGACCCGCGACCTTCACAACACTTCCCTTTGGAGCGAGCGATCCGGTCAAGATAAGCAATCCACCTTCAACGTTGATCGGTTCGCTCAATGGGTGCACGACAATTCCGTCGGGTGCAGGTGGATTGATCTCAGCCAAGTTTTCGGCCATGGTCTTACCGGTCACTGTCATCACATCACCGTGCAATAAACCAGCATCTAACAACATCTTCAAAACAACGGGAACTCCACCGATACGGTCGAGGTCGGTCATGTGGAATTTTCCACCCGGCTTCATGTCGGCAATGTGCGGAACTTTTGCGGCGATGCGATTGAAGTCTTCGAGATTCAGTTCGACGCCAGCTTCATTGGCAATCGCCAACAAGTGCAACACTGCGTTCGTACTTCCACCCAATGCGTTCGCCAGCGCAATCGCATTTTCAAATGCCTTCTTCGTCAAGATGTCGCTCGGGCGAATTCCGAGTCGCAACATATTCACGACAGCTTCTCCGGCGAGACGTGCATCCACTTCACGACGGGAATCAATTGCCGGCGCCGAAGCCGAGCCTGGCAACGACAATCCAAGTGCCTCACCAATGGACGACATCGTGTTAGCGGTAAACATTCCGCCGCATGCACCCTCGCCTGGGCACGCGTGACGTTCAATTTCGCCCAACTCTTCTTCGGTAATTGTTCCGGCAGCACAAGCGCCAATTGCTTCAAAAACCGACGTGATGTCAAGGGCTTTCCCGTCGAGATATCCCGGCAACGTTGAACCGTTGTACACGAATACTGCTGGCAAATTGAGACGAGCGATCGCCATCATCATTCCGG
>JBIKYT010000121.1:0-4122 GCA_044355095.1 Ilumatobacteraceae bacterium | reverse complement strand
AAGGGTGAAATTTTGGTCGACTACGAGGGTTCGTCGGGTGCAAGTCCGTACGGAATCAACGTGGTTCGCAACTACACCCACGCCTACACAACTTTTGCGGTGCGCGCGGTGTTGAACCCCGACTTACCAAACAACTACGGCAGCTTGGCCCCAATTTTGGTTGAAGCCCCCGTCGGTTCAATCGTGAATGCGGTGTCTCCGCAGCCTTGTACGGCACGACACGTTGTTGGCATGTTCTTGCCGAATGCATTGCTCAAGGCCTTGGCGCAGATTCGCCCAATGCAAGCAATGGCTGAAGGCGCTGGCGCGGTGTGGACCATGCAGGTCAGCGGAACCTACGATGATGGCAGTCCGTTCATTACATCAATGTTCACCTACGCCGGTGGTGTTGGTGCCCGTGCCACGAAGAATGGTTTGTCGGCTTGTTCATACCCAACTGGCGTGTCAGCAGTTCCGGTGGAAGTTGTTGAAGCTTCGGCTCCCATTCGTTTCTTCCGTAAAGAATTGCGTCTCGGTTCGGGCGGTAAGGGCCACACCATGGGTGGACTTGGTCAGACCGTTGAGTTCACGGTAGATGCACCTAAGGGTTGGCAACTCAATGCTGTGACTTCTCGATTGGCAGTGCCACCAGAAGGAATCTTTGGTGGTGAAGCTGGCGAGTCGGGCAACTTCACGGTCAACGATGAATCAGTACGTACCCAGGCTCGAGTCGCATTGAAGTCGGGCGATCGTGTTCGTCTCGATCTTCCAGGCGGCGGCGGCTACGGAGCGGTTGATAGCTGACGCATTTCGCGAGACGTTGGGTACTGACAACAGAGTTTGAGTAAATGGGGGAGGGGAAAATGACAATAAATACTGATGGCAATACTGATGGCACGTGTTTTGGCGATCTGTGGCGCGATGCGGTGGCAACGCGCTCAAACGCAACGTTCTTGGTCTTTGAAACTTCGTCTGGTTCCTCTCACTCATGGACCTATGCCGAGTTTGATGATGTCGTCGCACGTGCAGCCGCAAAGCTGACTGGCCTTGGTGTGACTCAAGGCGACTCGGTCAATCTTGCGCTGACAAATTCGCCGGCCTTCGTCGCTCTATGGTTGGCAAGTATTCGTCTTGGCGCGTGGATTGTTCCGAGTGACCCGCAATCACGAACCCAAGAATTGATTGAACATCAATCGCGAACGCAAACCCGAGTTGGGGTGTGTTCAGTTCATCGCAAAGAAGAATTCCTCGCGGCCGCTCAGTCAATCCCGGTCATCGTGATCGACGAGGACGATTGCGAATTGGCAGTTTTCGGAACAGAGAAGTTCATTGATTGGCCGAGGCTCAACATTCGCGATCGTGCAGCGGTGATGTTTACCTCAGGTACGACCGGACGACCTAAGGGAGTTGACATCAGTCAAGCCAACTATGCATTTGCCGGTCAGGTGATGGCAACTGCAAGCGGACTCACCCCCGATGATCGTCAGCTAGTGGTGTTGCCACTGTTTCATGCCAATGCGCAGTACTACAGCTTTGCTTCGGCGATTGCCGTTGGTGCATCTGTTGCATTGATGAGCACATTTAGTGCGACTCGCTTTTTACAACAAGCCAAAACCTATGCAGCCACTCATGCGAGTTTATTCGCGGCACCTATTCGCATGATCTTGGCTCGAGGTAATGCACCGGTACCTGGTTTGGTCCTCAAACATTGTTGGTATGCAATGAACATTGCCGAACATCAATATGCCGAACTCGCGGAATTACTGTCTTGCCAGCCACGACAGTTATACGGGATGACTGAAACAATTCCTGCAGTACTCACCGATGAAGAAGCAGCACCACGTCCTGATTGCATGGGTTATGTCTCGCCGGGTTGCATTCTTGATGTTCAAGACGGTGAAGGTCGTTCAGTTGCCGTTGGTGAAATCGGTGAAATCGTCGTCGGCGGGACGCCTGGTGTCAGCTTGTTCAGCGGATACCTCGATGATCCCGAAACGACGGCAAAGAGTTATCGCAATGGTTGGTTCTTAACTGGAGATCGCGCCACTCGCGATGCGAATGGTCGCCATTACTTCGATGGTCGTCGCGCTGATGTGTTGAAGGTCGCCGGAGAGAACGTTTCAACAGTTGAAGTTGAACAAGTGTTGTCAGCCCATCCCGAGATTCTCGAAGCTGCAGTCATTGGGCAAGCCGACGATATTCGTGATGAAGTGCCGGTCGGATTTGTCGTGGCCCGTGATCCTTTTAAGGCGCCGACAGTCGCTGAAATGCATGCCTGGTGCGATGAGCGTCTGGCTAAATCAAAGAGGCCTCGTGACATCACCTTTGTGGACGAATTACCCCGCACGAGTGTTGGCAAAATTCGTAAGTTTCTGTTGAAAGAAAGTCAACCGTCGTGAGACATCTAGGAAGGACAAAGAAATGACTATTTTGAACGATGAACTACTGAAGTCTTTTGATGCTTCAATTGCCGATGTGTCGGTGGCCTGCACGATGCCGCCAGTGATTTATACGTCGGACGAATTCCTCGAGTTTGAACAGAAGACAATCTTTGCTCAAGAGTGGCTGTGCGTTGGTCGTGTCGATCAAATTAAGAATCCTGGCGATTACTACACCACGACTGCCAATGGCGAGCATGTCATTGTGGCCCGCACCAAAGAGGGCGAAGTTCACGTCTTCTCTTCAATTTGTCAGCACCGCGGAATGCAGATCAAAGAAGATGCGGGCAATTGTGGAACCTTTACGTGTCCGTATCACCAGTGGGTGTACGGCCTCGATGGTCGATTGCTTGGCGCTCCGGCAATGGAAAAGACCAAAGACTTCGACAAGAAGCAATGGGGTATGCCCAATCTGAAAGTTGAATTGTGGAAGGGCTTCATTATGGTCAACTTTGATCTTGATGCCGCACCGTTTGGTCCGACCATGTCGCGCTATGAACCGTTGCTCGCAAATTACGAACTCGAAAACACGGTGTGCCCCGGAACATTCACATTGAAAGACCTTCCCTGGAACTGGAAGGTCATGATGGAGAACTTCAACGATGGATATCACGCCAATCGTTTGCACCACACCATTCAAGATTTCTGTCCGAGCAACATGGCGGCTTTTCCAGTGCCGTGGGATGACGCATCGGGAGTGATGTTTCGGACCAACGGCTATACGCATATTGATGGTGGATTTAACGCCACGACAAAAGCATTGATGCCGGTTTTCCCGAAGCTCACTGAAGAAGAACGCTGGCGTTCAACATTTGCTTTGATGCCACCGACCTTGTGCTTTGGTACTGCACCCGACCAGGCATTCTTCTTCATCATTCGCCCAACGTCACCAGACACCATTGACGTAGAAATTGGTTACTTGTTCCACCCAACCGCACTTGAGCACCCAATGTTCGAGTACTTGCTCGAAATGAGTGACGCTGGTGTGCAGGTGTTCGTCAAGCAAGACCAAGATGCCACAACAAAAGTGCAGCGCGGAATGCATTCGCAATTCGCTCCACGGGGTCGTTACTCGTGGCAAGAAGAAAGCCATGTGCAGTTCAATCGTTGGTTGGTGCATCGCTATCAGCGCAACTGGCCTGGTCGCAAGATCAAGTTGGTCGCTGACAACACCGTCACAGAAAAGGCCGGATGAAAGTTCCCGCTGCGTCCTCTTCGGCTATTGCTGATGTTCTCGCGTTACGCGGGCAGAGTGGTTGGCTCACGCCTCCGCTTGGTCCGATCGTGGCCGCGCGTTGTCCAGTTGTTGGCGAAGTCGTGACAGTGCAGATCGAACGTCGTGATTCGGGTGCAGATTTCAAGCCGATGTACGAGGTTCTGTCGGCCATGCAATCAGGGAAGGTTTTGGTTATTGCCGGAGCGATTGAAATCGGTGGGGCTATTTGGGGCGAAATCTTGACGGCCTCAGCGCAGCAAGCCGGATTTGTCGGCGTCGCTATAGATGGCTTTGTCCGTGACGTCACCGCAATGCAGAACCTAGAGCTACCGATTTATGCAAGCGGAACCGCAGTTGTCGGCCCACTTGGGCGGGCCCATGTTGTTTCGGTAGGTGAGACAGTCAACATTCTTGGGCAAGAGGTTTCGTCGGGAGATCAAATAGTTCTTGACGATTCTGGTTGCGTCCGCTTGTCGGCCAAAGACGCTA
>JBIKYT010000120.1:0-4212 GCA_044355095.1 Ilumatobacteraceae bacterium | reverse complement strand
AACGTGTCACTCGAGGCCATAATTGGTCCGCCCCTTGTACTGACAAATCCGGTGGGCAGAGATGAAGTGGTATGAATCGCAAACGCACCAGTGACCTCAGATACCGATCCGTCTGAAAGCGGACCAACATCAAGTAGACCTTCCTCAAGCATGAAGCGCGCACCAGCATGACCTTCTTCGCCGGGCTGAAACATAAACACGACGCGGCCTTGCAATTGATCGCGATGGGACGAAAGCAAACGAGCAGCGCCAACCAACATTGCGGTGTGCGTGTCGTGGCCACATGCATGCATCACATTTTCAACTCGTGAACTGAAATCAACGCCGGTGTCTTCAGGCATCGGCAATGCATCCATGTCACCGCGCAACAGCACAGTTGGACCGGGGCGGGTACCTTCAAGCGAAGCGACAATTCCTGAAGTTGTTTCATGGAGTTTGATTCCGAGCGGCAGACCTTCAAGAGCCGCTAAAACTTCCTCACGAGTTTTCGGTAGGTGATTGCCGAGTTCAGGCCACTCATGCAAACGGCGACGAAGTGCAATCGTGTCATCGAGTAGATCAAGCGATTCTTCGGTCAAAGTGGAGATATCGGTGGGATCAGCCATATGCGTATCGTAGACCCAGGTGCAACCCAGTATTTGTGTGGTAGGTAATACGGGTGGGTCTGAATGCTGGTGACGAACTCGTGGACGTGGTTGACGAGTTTGACGAAGTGATTGACGTTGTTCCTAGGCGAGTCATGCGTTCCGATCGTTTGCGCCACCGCGCAGTCTTCATTGCGATCCTTGATGGAGCGGGCCGACTATTAGTCCATCGCCGATCACCTCAAAAAGACATTTGGCCAAGCTGGTGTGATATTGCGGTGGGCGGAGTTGTTGGCGCTGGTGAGTCCTACCTTGAAGCGGCTCGGCGCGAACTTGCTGAGGAAGTCGGCATCAACCAGGTTGAATTAATTGAACTTGATCTTGCGACGTCTCGACGGTATGAAGATGATCAGGTCAGTCTGATGGCGCGTTGCTATGTGGTGACGTCTCAAGGACCATTCACATTTGATGATGGTGAAGTGGTTGAGGCTTGGTGGGTGCATCGTGACGGTCTTGATGACTTGTTACTCCGCGAAAAGTTTCTTCCTGACAGTTTGGCTTTACTTCTCCCTTTGATTGATTTTTGATCACCGCCGTCGACGAGGTTGTGCCCACGATGTGTGACCGTGGAAGTCACGGGCAAATAGGAAGGGATGTCAAATGTCGCAGTTCACCAACGGAGGCATGATCGGGGCCGACCCCGATCAACTCATTTCACTCGGTCACACCTTGAGTCGTCAGCGAGCCGACATCGAGGGTTTGGTTGCAGTCGTCAATTCGGCTCTGGCTTCAACGAATTGGAGTGGACCAGCCCGTCAAGCATTTGAGCAAGATTGGCAGGCCTCGTTTCGAACCGCCCTCACTCGCTTGGGAGAAGCCTTTGACCTAGCCGGGCGTGACTGTTTAATGCGGGCTAACGAACTTCGTCGGGTGATGGGCATGCCCTGAGGCGTTACGGTGCCCGACCGATTACGATATTGGCGTGCTGCACGTTGAGTTCACCATTGAGCCGTTTGTCGAGGGTCAGCCTGGACCTCACGTACTCGCCGCGGTGGCGGCGGTTGAAGCGCACGGAATCAATGTTGAGTTTGGCCCGTTCGCGACCGAGTTTGATGCTGATGAATTGATAGCGGCAATTGCAGTCAGCGATTTAGTTCGTGACGCTTACGCGCATGGCGCGACCCATGTGACATTGCATATGGAAAAGGTCCAGCCATGACTTCTTCCGAGATCAGCCAAACTCCACTTGATATCAACCATCCAGTACTTGCGACATTGCAACCCCTTGTTGAAGCGCTCGGATGCTCGGTGATTGATGCAACTCAAATTGAGGCTGCCGATATTCCACTCGTGTACCAAGGCGAATTAATCGCGGCCGTTCGTCTTCCCGATCTTCATGGTGCGCTAGCGCGTTTGATTGATTCAGTGGAGCGCGAAATGGGTCAGCAACTACCTGACATGAATCGTGAACAAAAACAACTAGCGATTCGACTACTCGATGAACGAGGAGCGTTTACCTTGCGTCGTGCCGTTGAAGATGTCGCTGATGCAATGGGCGTTTCACGAATAACGGTGTACAACTATCTCAACGCAATTCATCGTTGAGTTACGAATTTGGTAAATAGTCCTCAAGGCGACCGACCGTAAATCCCTGTTGATCAAGCGCAGCCTTCAAGGCGATGAGGTTGTCAAGTAAGTCGGTACGGAAATGAGTCAAGAAGATATCTCCGGGCTGCAGTCCAGGTCTCTGCAAAATATCGACATTGCCTTCCCACAACTCTGAGTTCCAGTTGACGACTGCATTGATTCCACAACTCGCTGATGCGCGACGAGTATTTTCATCAGAAGAACCATATGGTGGTCGCATTAAGTGACCCGCAAAACCCAATTCCTCGGCGATTACATTCTTCATATTGCAGATTTCTGAAGTCTGTCGTTCAAGACTCAAGCCCTTCAGTGCAGGGTGGCTCATTGTGTGTGAACTAATCGTTCCGCCAACACTCAAAATTTGCGCAAAGTATGCGGGGTCTTTACGGAACTCACCAGAGACTAAGAAAAGGGTTGCTGGCATCTTGTTGTCAACCAAAAACTGCATAGCAGCTGGATCTTTGACGATGCCGTCGTCAATAGTTAGAAAGACCACGCGATCGGTGGTGTCAACTTTCGAGATCTTTGCGGCCATTCCATCAATGGGAACAATGGGAGCAATTGAATATGTTGGGAAACCGGGTGGAAGGGTTGTCGTTGTCGTTGTCGTCGTTGTAGATGTCGTGGTTGTCGTTGTCGGAGCGATTGTGCTCGACGGTGGAATAGTCGATGTGATCGTTTCTTCGGCAGCGTTAGAAGCACTTGAACACGCCATCATGAGCATGCTGATTCCAGTGATCATGAGCGGTGGCACAGAGGACCGTCTAACTTTTTGTATTTTTCGACCGAAATTGGTGTGTTTCACGTCAAGCACTCTAGAAGAATAAATGTCTATGGCTACTTTTGACTGTTTAGCTTTTGACGCCGATGACACCTTGTGGCACAGCGAAGACGGTTTTCATGCGGCTGAGGTCGCCTTTTGTGAGCTGCTCGCTCCCCATGTTCCGGCTGGGATTGATATCAAAAATGCTTTGACCGCAACTCAGCGTGCCAACTTGTCAACCTACGGCTATGGCGCGAAGGCATTCGGACTGTCGATGATGGAGGCAGCAATCACGATTAGCCAAGGCGAAGTTCCGAGCGAGGTTCTCAGTCATCTGTTGCAAGTAGTTCGGGATCTGTTGCTGGCACCAGTCCGCTTACTTGATGGGGTTCCCGAAGTTTTGCAAGAACTCGCTGAACACCATCGTCTCATCTTGATTACGAAGGGTGATCTCGTACACCAGACCCGGAAGGTCACGACGAGCGGACTAGATCATCTGTTTGATCATGTTGAGATCGTTCTCGAAAAAGATGTGTCGACATACGAAAAGGTTTTTCACGGAATCAAGGTTCAGCCTGATCGAGTCTGCATGGTTGGCAATTCGGTGAAGAGTGACATTTTGCCGATTCTTGAATTAGGTGGACATGCGGTCCACATTCCGTATCAGTTCTTGTGGGAACTAGAAAAGGCCGAACACCCACCAGTCAGTCGGCGGTTTGGCGAACTAAAAAGTATCAATGAACTACCTGCGTGGATACACGGAATAGTGTCGCAAACAGGGAAAGCATAGAAACGACGGCACACTGAGGAGGTCATGTTGTTTCAATTCATCTCAACTCTTAACCCAACTCCTGATCAACCAACGACGGCTCGGGAAGCGATTTCCCAACCTTTGCTCGTGGTGCTTGTTGTTATTGGTGCCTTTATTGTGACGCGCTTATCGCATGTGATTATTCGTCGAGTTGTGCGTTACATCGCTCAGCGAAGTATCGCCCGTCCCTCACAGTGGTGGCGTACACGTGCCCGTTACGAAGAACTAGAGCAAGGTGAGGTTGGCGAGAATCGCCGACGACAACGGGTGGATGCGGTGTCACGGATGTTGCATCACCTACTGGCTGTCGTGATTTGGGTTGGTGTTCTCATCGCGATCTTTCATATTTTGGAACTCAATGGTCCTCTCGTCCTTTCGAGTGCCGGCTTCCTTGGGGCAGGTATCGC
>JBIKYT010000119.1:0-4252 GCA_044355095.1 Ilumatobacteraceae bacterium | reverse complement strand
TTCGTAGAGTTCTTTCCACTGGGCGGTCCAGCGTTCGGCTTTTGGCGGTGCAGACTCGGTAATTGTCATGGGTTTCAATCTACGCTGAGGAAAGGTGGTCTCAGGTAGCCGAAGTGGCACTAATGACGACAGAATTTTGAGGAAAACCATGGGAATGATCGGCGAGCGCATACTCCGCACGGAGGACCCAGATTTAGTCACGGGTCGCGGAACCTTTATTGACAATCTGTCGTTACCTGGCGCCGGTCATGTGGTTTATGTGCGGTCAAGCGTGGCCCACGCGCGAATCATCAACATTGACACCTCGACAGCGGCTCAGTTGCCTGGAGTACTCGGTATTTTTACAAGTTCCGACCTCAAGGCCGACGGACTCAACTTTGTCCCGATTGATATGCCACTTTTGCCTGCCGGTATTCGTCGCCCCGCGCTGGCTGATAGCACAGTGCGCTTCGTCGGTGAATTGATTGCAGCCGTTGTTGCCGAATCACGTGCTCAAGCAGTCGACGCAGCCGAACAAGTTTTTGTTGACTACGACGCGCTGCATGCGGTAGTCGACCCCGAAGAAGCACTCGCTGACGAAACCTTGTTGTTCCCCGATTTTGGAACCAACACCATTGTCAATCTTGAAGCGGGGCAAGCGGCTGATTTTTCACAGTGTGATGTGGTGGTGAGTCAACGGATTATCAATCAACGCATTGCTCCGAGTCCGCTCGAGGGACGAGTCGCCGCGAGTCGATGGGAAGAAGCCGGTCCAGACGGTGTGAGTCGTCTGACGCATTGGCAGGCCTGTCAAGGCGCTCATCCAATTCGCAATCAACTCTGCGCTTTTTATGGTTTGCCTGCTGAACAGATTCGCGTGATCACGCCTGATGTGGGTGGTGGCTTTGGTGCGAAAGCTTTCTTCTATCCCGAAGACATGTTGTTGCCATGGTTAGCCAAACGAGTGGGGCGCGCGGTGCGCTACACCGAGTCGCGCACCGAAAGTATGAACGGACTTGGTCATGGTCGTGGTCAGATTCAAGACATTCGAATCGGTGGAACGCGGGATGGCAAAATCTTGGCGTATGACATGCAAGTCATTCAAGAATCTGGAGCGTATGCACGCTTTGGTGCCTTCCTGCCTTTCATGACTGGTCGCATGTTGACCGGCACGTATCACATACCTAATGCGTACATGTCGTCGCGTTCAGTTGTGACGAATACGGTTCCGACATTGGCTTATCGAGGCGCTGGCCGTCCCGAGGCTGCGGCAGCTATTGAACGTGCCGTTGATTTGTTCGCTGTTGAAATCGGGATGGATCCGGCGCGAGTTCGCGAAGTCAATCTTGTTGCCAAAGATCAGTTTCCTTATACCAATGGCACCGGAACGACTTACGACAGTGGTGATTACCCGGGGTCGCTGGAACAACTGCTTGATGTTTCGCACTATGCACAACTTCGCGATGAACAAAAGCGACGCCGAGAGAGCAATGATCGAGTCCAGCTTGGTCTTGGGCTTGCTGTTTATGTTGAGATCACGGCGATGTCTGGTGGTTCAGAGTTTGGCTTCGTCGAAGTGACGACGAACGATGACGGCGACGTTCATGCCAAAGTCATCACCGGTACAACTCCCTATGGTCAAGGTCATCGCACGACATGGGCAATGTTGGTGAGCGATCGACTCGGAATTCCCTTTGAAAACATCACGGTGATTCACGGCGATACCGATGCAGTGAAGAGTGGCGAGATCACTGGCGGTTCTCGTTCGGTACAAATTGGTGGAACAAATGTGTGGCGCGCTGCTGGAGTAGTGGCCGATAAAGCTCGACAGATTGCCTCGCGACTTCTTGAAGCATCAGTTGACGATGTCGTTCTTGAAGACGGACGTTTCCATGTGGCCGGCACGCCTGCTGTGACACGCACGTGGGCCGATGTCGTTGCAACTGCCCAGGCAATGGGGGAGCGCCTCGATGGTGAAGGAGACTTTGCGCAAGCATCAGGCACATTCCCGAGCGGCGCTCATCTTGCTGTAGTTGAAGTAGATATCGAAACTGGAAAAGTGAAACTGCGCGACATGTTTGCTGTCGACGATGCTGGACGAATCGTGAATACATTGCTCGCCGAAGGTCAAGTACACGGCGGACTTGCCCAAGGAATTGGTCAGGCCTTGTATGAAGAATTCATCTATGACGCTGATGGAAATCCACTCACCGGAAACTTCGCCGATTACGGCTTCCCAAGTGCTGCTGAGGTTCCGAGTTTTGTCACTGTGCACATGGAATCACCATCACCGATGAATGATTTGGGTGCAAAGGGAATTGGTGAAAGCGGAACGATCGGCGCAACACCTGCGGTGCAAAACGCAGTTGTTGATGCGCTCAGTCATCTTGGTGTGCGCCATATCGATATGCCGTGTACAGCAGAACGAGTATGGCGCGCACTCGAAGCAACTAAATAGCGTCGCTGCCTTCTTCGCCGGTACGAATACGAATGATGCGATCAACATTCGTGACCCAGATTTTTCCGTCACCGATCTTGCCAGTCGTTGCTGCGGCCTTGATGGCTTCAACAACACGGTCAACTTCTGAGTCATCAACAACGATCTCAAGGCGAACCTTAGGAACGAAATCGATTTTGTATTCGGCGCCGCGATAGGTCTCGGTATGGCCGCCCTGACGACCAAAACCGCGAACTTCGCTGACAGTGATTCCTTGGATGTTGGCGGCCTTCAGGGCGTCTTTAACGTCATCTAGTTTGAAGGGCTTCACGATGGCGGTGATGAGTTGCATAGAGATCAATCCTCTTGTCGTATCGAACGTGTTATGAGATGGATGAATAGTTACTGGGCGCCGTGGTAGGCAGTTTCGCCGTGTTCGGCTAGGTCGAGTCCGGTTGATTCTGTCTCAGGTGATACTCGCACACCAATGGTCTTTTTGAGTACCACCATGATGCCGTAGGTCAAGACGAAAGACCACACAATGGCTGCTCCGTTGGCAATTGCTTGCTCAACAAGTAGTCCGGCTCCGCCACCGTAGAAGATGCCTTCATCGAATGCACCCTCAAAGAATTCGGGGTCAGCGAAAAAGCCAATGAGTAGTGATCCAACGAGTCCACCAACAAAGTGAACGCCAACGACGTCAAGAGCGTCGTCGTAACCGAACTTGTTCTTGAGGCGCACTGCGTAGCAACAGATTGCTCCGGCAATGAGACCAATCAAAATCGGTGCTGGTCCAGAGACATAGCCAGCGCCAGGTGTAATAGCGACGAGGCCGGCCACAATGCCCGATGCAGCACCGAGGTTTGTGGGGTGTCCGTCACGCAACCATTCGATCAGGATCCACGCCAGACCACCGGCGGCTCCTGCCAAGAATGTATTCATGAATGCTTGAGCAGCCTGGCCGTTAGCAGCAAGTGCCGAACCAGCGTTAAACCCGAACCAACCGAACCACAAAATGCCGGTGCCGATCATGACGAGCGGCATTGAGTGTGGGGGAGTCGGTGTCGTGCGACGCTTGCCGAGCACCATGACTGCGGCGAGAGCTGCGATACCGGCGTTGACGTGAATTGCCGTTCCACCTGCGAAGTCAATGGAGCCGCGCTCGGCCAACCAACCTCCGTACACCCATTTGAAGATGGGGACGTAGACCAAGATGAACCAGATGGGCACAAAGATTGCCCATGCTGAGAACTTCATTCGATCGGCAACAGCACCAGAGATCAGCGCTGGTGTGATTGCGGCAAACATTCCGAGGAATGCGATCGTGGCCAATGACATTCCGTCACCAGCTGCCGTGATGTCTTTCAAAAAGAATGAGTCAAAACCACCAATGAAACTGCTATCAAAAGGGTTTTGCGAAAGTGAGAAGCCAATAGCGACCCACAAAATCGGGATGATGAGAACACAATAAAAGTTCATCATCAACATGTTCAGTACGTTTCGACTTCGGTCCATTCCTCCGTAGAAAAATGCGAGGCCGGGAATCATGAAAAGTACGAGGGCTGCTGATATCAGCACCCACGCCATATTGCCGCTGTCCATTGGTTCTCCTGATTGGTGTGTGATCTTGTGTCAACTCGGGGCACGAGTTGATGAAGGAACCATAGGAAACTCAGATTGCTCAATTGTTTCGGCAATATAAACGAATGGTGCGACGGACGAGTTGTCTGGGAAAAAGGATGTCCCCGAGCCGACAGCGAACTGTCAACTCGGGGACTGCCCCTACCGGAGAGGAGAACCTTCTCCGTATTGCCGCCAGCGAATAGGCCAGCAAGC
>JBIKYT010000118.1:0-4267 GCA_044355095.1 Ilumatobacteraceae bacterium | reverse complement strand
TCAACATGCGCATAGTGACGATTCTCCGTCTCATACTCAATGTGAGCAATCGAAATCGTGATACCACGAGCCTTCTCCTCAGGAGCCTTATCGATCTGATCAAAAGGCGTGTACTCCGCCAAACCCTTACTCGCCAACGTCCGCGAAATCGCCGCAGTCAACGTCGTCTTACCATGGTCAATGTGACCCATCGTTCCAATATTCACATGAGGCTTCGTACGCTCAAACTTCGCCTTAGACATGATTGTCACTTTCCTTTACTTGTTGGTTGGTTTGGTATACCGCTCAATGTGATTGGTACGTGGTGTCAAGGATCATTGCTGTGTGAGACCGACAGGTCATTCACACGAGGTGAGAACGATATCAGCGGAATTTCCGCTGTCACACCCTCACGTCAAAGAACCAGTTATTTATAGAGAATTCAGCTCACTCGCCGCGGGTGCGCTTGATGATTTCGGTGGCAATTGCTTCCGGTACCTGCTGGTACGAGTTGAATTGCATGGTGTAGGTCGCACGGCCCTGGGTACGTGAACGAAGGTCAGTTGAGTAACCGAACATTTCGGACAACGGGATCTGAGCACGAACTACCTGCGTATTACCGCGAGCTTCCATACCTTCGATACGGCCACGGCGGCTTGACAAGTCACCCATGACGTCTCCCATGTATTCCTCAGGGGTCACTACTTCAACGCCCATGATGGGTTCCATGATGACGGGGCGAGCCATTTCGGCAGCCTTGCGGAATGCCTGCTGACCAGCAATCTTGAACGCCATTTCACTGGAGTCCACGTCGTGGTATGCGCCGTCGACCAAGGTGACCTTGACGTCAACGGTTGGGTAGCCGGCAAGAACACCATTATCAAGTGCCATCTGCAGACCCTGGTTGGTCGGGTTGATGTATTCGCGAGGAATCTTTCCGCCGCTGATCTTGTCAACGAACTCGTAACCCTTACCTGGGTTCGGCTCCATGTTGATCTTCACAACTGCGAACTGACCAGAACCACCGGACTGCTTGATGTGGCGGTATTCAACTTGTTCAACCAACTTGGTGACAGTTTCGCGATAGGCCACTTGGGGCTTACCAACGGTTGCGTCCACGTTGAATTCGCGCTGCATACGGTCAACGAGAATTTCAAGGTGAAGCTCGCCCATTCCGGAGATAACGGTCTGACCGGTTTCTTCGTCGGTGCGAACACGGAAGGTCGGGTCTTCATCAGACAATGACTTGAGAGCCTTGCCCAACTTGTCCTGATCGTCCTTGGTCTTGGGTTCGATGGCCACGTGAATAACGGGCTCGGGGAAAATCATTCGTTCAAGAATGATGGCGTTGTTACGGTCGCACAAGGTGTCACCAGTAGTGGTTTCTTTGAAACCAAGACCAGCAACGATGTCTCCAGCAAAAGCGGTATCAAGATCTTCGCGCTGGTTTGCGTGCATCAACAAAATACGACCAAGGCGTTCGCGACGCTCTTTGGTGCTGTTGTAAATTTCGTCGCCCTTGTTCACTGTTCCGGAGTACACGCGGAAGTAGGTGAGCTTGCCGAATGGGTCGGCCACGATCTTAAAAGCAAGAGCCGCGAACGGTCCGTTTTCATCGGCGGGACGCTCGGCTGGAGTTTCGGCTTCGCCGGGCAAAACACCCTGCGCGGGACGAATGTCGAGCGGGCTTGGCAAGAAGTCAACAACGGCGTCGAGCATCGGCTGAACACCCTTGTTCTTGAACGCTGAACCACACAACACCGGAACGAAGTCGAATGCCAAGGTGCCCTTACGCAATGCCCGCTTGATTTCGTCAATCGAGAGTTCTTCGCCAGCGAGGTACTTCTCCATCAAAGCATCGTCGGATGTTGCAATGGTTTCAAGAAGTTCTTCGCGGTACTGATTGGCCTGATCGACCATGTCGGCCGGGATGTCAACTTCGTCCCACTTGGCGCCGAGTTCTTCGTCTTGCCAAATGAGTGCCTTCATCTTCACGAGGTCAATCAGACCAGCGAAAGGCTTTGCACTTTCGGGTCCACCTGAACCAATGGGAAGGTGAATAACAGCAACAGTTGCTTCAAGACGTTCTTTCACCATTGACACGGTGCGATAGAAGTCGGCACCGATGCGGTCCATCTTGTTGACGAAGCACATACGCGGAACGTTGTACTTGTTGGCTTGGCGCCACACAGTTTCGGTCTGCGGTTCAACACCAGCAACCGAGTCGAACACTGTGACTGCACCGTCGAGCACGCGTAGTGAGCGCTCTACTTCAATGGTGAAGTCCACGTGGCCTGGGGTGTCGATGATGTTGATGCGGTGGTTGTTCCAGATACACGTTGTTGCCGCCGAAGTAATGGTGATACCACGCTCTTGTTCTTGAGCCATGTGGTCCATGGTTGCGGCGCCGTCGTGAACTTCACCGATCTTGTAGCTCTTACCGGTGTAGTAGAGAATGCGTTCTGTTGTCGTCGTCTTGCCGGCATCAATGTGGGCCATGATGCCGATGTTGCGAGTGCGATCTAGTGGGTACTCACGCTTAGCCATCGTCGTTCACTTTCAGTTTGTTTGCAGTTCGTGTCAAGGGGTTTTACATAGTCGCACCCCGGTGTTAAGACCGGGGTGCTGAGGTAGTCGTATCAGCGCTGGAATTACCAGCGATAGTGGGCGAAAGCCTTGTTTGAATCGGCCATCTTTTGCATGTCGTCACGCTTCTTGACGGCAGCACCAAGACCATTCGATGCGTCGAGCAATTCGTTAGCCAAACACTGTGCCATGGTCTTTTCACGACGAGCACGCGAGTAGTCAACGACCCAACGAATTGCCAACGTGTTGGCACGGCGGGGCTTCACTTCAACTGGCACCTGATAGGTCGCTCCACCAACACGGCGGCTGCGGACTTCAAGCGGAGGACGAGTGTTGTCGATGGCACGCTTCAAGGTTGCGATTGGCTCGGCGCCAGTCTTTTCTTCAACCATCTTGAGCGCGTCGTACACGATCTTTTCAGCAGTGCTCTTCTTGCCACTGAGCATGACCTTGTTCATCAATTGTGTGACGAGCAAAGACCGGTAAACCGGATCGGGCGTCATTTCACGGCGGGGGGCGGGACCCTTACGGGGCATATCAATTCACCTATTCCTTTTGGTCTCTACTGCGATCACTTGACGCGCTTTGCGCCATAGCTACTACGGGACTGCTTGCGGTTCTTCACTCCGGCTGCGTCGAGCGCGCCACGAATGATCTTGTAACGAACACCGGGAAGGTCGCGTACACGACCGCCACGGACGAGAACGATGGAGTGCTCTTGAAGGTTGTGACCTTCACCAGGAATGTACGCAGTGATTTCAACACCACTCGACAAACGAACACGAGCCACCTTACGAAGAGCCGAGTTCGGCTTCTTGGGGGTGTTGGTGTACACGCGGGTGCACACGCCGCGACGCTGCGGTGAACCCTTGAGGGCCGGCGTCTTGCTCTTTGTGAATTTGGTGCTACGTCCCTGACGGACCAGCTGCTGAATTGTGGGCACTCTTTGACCTCTTTGCTTGTCCGCAACCCCAAGGTTGCGGAATGTCTTGGCGACTCTCGCTCCTGCCAATGAACACGCAGGGACTTGAGATGTTACGAGCGCCCCACGAACAACGGCAACCCGTTGACCGTGGGGCTTCTCGATATGACGATATTTCTTTGGATTTGACCTCTTCAGACCCGATTATCAGCCGGGATTTGAACCTTGTGAGACCCAGCTCTGACTGAGGACATCAGAAATGTCCGAGTCATCGCTGTGGTAGGTCGCCATTGGCACGTAGTCGGGGGCATCGATGCCGAAGTCCCGGTAACGCATCATGCCCGAACCAGCCGGGATGAGTTTGCCGATGATGATGTTCTCCTTGAGGCCATTGAGCGAGTCGCCGCGGCCATCGATGGCAGCCTCGGTGAGCACGCGAGTGGTCTCTTGGAAAGATGCAGCCGACAGCCAGGATTCGGTGGCGAGCGATGCCTTGGTGATACCCATGAGTTCGGTACGACCTTCGGCGGGACGCTTGCCCTCTTCAACCATCTGACGGTTGGTGTCACGGAACGTCTTGTTGTCGGTGCGCTCACCGGGCAAGAAGGTCGTGTCACCAGTTTCTTGAACGCTCACGCGACGGGTCATCTGACGAACGATGAGTTCGATGTGCTTGTCGTGGATCGATACACCCTGATCGCGGTACACCTTTTGAACTTCTTCAACGATGTAGGTCTGAGTTTCGCGGATGCCCTTGATCTCCATGATTTCTTTTGGATC
>JBIKYT010000117.1:0-4272 GCA_044355095.1 Ilumatobacteraceae bacterium | reverse complement strand
CAGCGAACTGAGAGAACTTTGATCCATCGTTTTCTTGCCGGCGACGCACCAACTGGGCCAAGACAATTGAGGCCAAAAGTCCGTCACCCGTGGTCGCAAGGTCACGATGGATGATGTGGCCACTTTGTTCGCCACCAATCACAAACCCACCAAGTTCCATGGCATCAAGCACATAACGGTCACCTACGGTCGTTGTCACAACATTCACGCCGAGTTGTTTCATGGCCTGATGGAAACCCAAATTCGACATCACAGTCACCACGACTGTGTTGCTCGCCAAAGTGTTGTGCTCACGTCGATCAAGCACTGACAACGCAATTAATCGATCGCCGTCAACCACATGGCCGTTTTCATCAACAGCAATTAAACGATCGCCATCTCCGTCATAGGCAAAGCCGATATCAACTGAAACACCAGTGCCGGTTCCACTGACGAAATCACACAATGTTTGTGGCGAAGTTGCTCCACACGCATCATTAATGTTGCGACCATTCGGCGCATCGCTCATTGAAATCACATCGGCACCAAGGCGTTGCAAAACCAAAGGTGCAACTTGGCTCATCGCTCCATTGGCCGAGTCGACGACAATTCGTAAACCAGCCAATGAACCTTCGCCGAAAAGTTCAACGAGATGATCAACGTACAAAGTCACTGCATCGCTACGGCGAACAATGACGCCAACATCAGATGTGGTTGGCGTGACACCACTCATGATTTTGTGAACTTCTGATTCGATCAATTCTTGATCGGTGTCGGTCAACTTGCGACCACCCGCGGCAAATACTTTGACTCCGTTATCGGAGAACTTGTTATGCGACGCGGTGATCATCACACCTGGCACATTTTCAATTTGGGCAATCAAAGCAACTGTCGGAGTTGGCACCACACCAAGTTGTTCAACGCGCACACCAACAGATGCCGCACCAGCAGAAAACGCTGCTTCAAGAATGGGACCAGATACTCGCGGGTCGCGCGCAATCACCAATCGTGGCGAACCCAGAACCGTGCCAACGGCACGACCAAGAGCGAGCGCATATTCAGGAGTGATTTCACTAATAGCCACGCCACGAACACCATCGGTGCCGAATGACGGGATAAAAGACATGTAAGGCTGGGGCGAATTGCTTGCGCCCGACATGAAAGTCGCGATCAGCGCTTCGTGTACTGTCCGGCCTTACGGGCCTTGCGCAGACCGTACTTCTTGCTTTCCTTACGACGTGAGTCGCGGGTCAACAAGCCGGCCTTCTTGAGTGCAGCGCGTGAATCAGGATCAAGTTCAACAAGTGAACGAGCCAATCCCATACGCATTGCACCAGACTGTCCTGTCACGCCGCCACCATGAATGGTTGCATCGACGTCGTACTGTTCGGTCGTGTTGGTGACGCGCAATGCTTCGACTGCTGCGTTCTGCTGAGTTGCTGTGCAGAAGTACACATCGAGTGGCTTGCCGTTCACGGTGTGCTTGCCAGTGCCGGGGCGAACGCGCACACGTGCGACTGCTTCCTTGCGGCGACCGGTTGTCTGAGTAAGAGGCTTCGTCATTTTATGATCCTTGAATTCTTTGCTCAGCGAGCTTTGGCGTGGTCGAACTTGATGATGGTCGGGTTTTGTGCGCCGTGAGGATGTTCTGCTCCGGTGTACACCTTGAGCTTCTTAATCATCTGACGTCCGAGTGGTCCCTTGGGCAACATGCCGCGCACTGAACCACGAATCGCTTCGTCGGGACGACGGTTCAACAAGTTGGAGAAAGTTTCGCTCTTCAAACCACCGGGGTAACCCGAGTAGTTGTGAATCAAACGGGTGTTGGCCTTATCGGCAGTCAACACAATCTTGTCGGCGTTGATGATGACGACGTGATCGCCAGAATCCATATGAGGTGCAAATGTTGGCTTGTGCTTACCGCGCAACACACGTGCGACTTCGGTGCAAAGACGACCAAGGATCATGCCCTCAGCGTCGACGACATGCCACTCACGAACGATCTCGCTGGCCTTTGGCGTATAGGTGCTCATAGATACTTCTTTCAGAAAAGGTGCCCGGGACAACGCAGCCCACAGGGACTGAGAAATGATACGGGCATTATGGGTAAAAACGACAGGGTGGTCACCCGAATATCTCGCGTGGGCGCAGGAATACTTCTTGGTCGTAGCCGACCTCCCACAAACACAGTCCGTGGGCTGGGGCTACTTGGCCCGCTTCGGTTCGAACACCCGAACGTAAAATTCCCGACATCGACCCTGGCGTGAGCTTGCGCAGACCCACATCAACCAAGGTTCCGACGATTGAACGCACCATTTGATGACAAAACGCGTTGGCCCGAATCTCAAAACGCAGAATTCGGGCACCTCGTTCACTGGTGTGCTCGGACCACCGAGCCTGGGTCACTTCACGGAACATGCTGGGATCTTTTTCGCCCTCAACTGGCTTGGGCTTGCGACAAAAGGCAGAGAAGTTGTGTTCGCCAATCAGCGGGTCACAGGCCAAATACATCAGCGGCAGTTCGAGTTTCTGCGGGACATGCCAGGTCGTCGCGGCCAAGAATGGATCAGCCACTGGATCGTTCAACACGGTGTAGCGATAGTGCCGCCAGTAGGCCGAGAAACGCGCATGAAAATCTGGATTTGCCCACTCCACTGCGCGCACCACGATGCCAGGCGCGCACATTTTGGTGAGGCGGCGGGGCAAATTTTCAAGATCGATATCAAGTGGTAAATCACAACTGACCACTTGTCCCCAACCATGTACACCCGCATCGGTGCGACCAGCACCCGTGATGCGCACCGGAAAGCGTGAGATCAACGACAACGCATCGCCTAAGACACCCGCGACCGAGCGCACGTCGTCGTTAACGGCAAAACCACTGAAGTGTGAACCTTCGTAGGCAACTAACAAACGAGCCCGCCTAGTGGCGGGCTCGGAAGTATTCATAAGTTGTAACTCGAGACGAAAGAAACGTCAGACGAGTTCAATACGCGCCATGGGGGCGTTGTCGCCCTGACGCGGACCAAGCTTCAAGATGCGCAAGTAGCCACCGTTACGTTCGAGGTAACGAGGAGCAACTTCGGCGACCAACTTGTGCGTCATTTCCTTGTCACCGAGGTAACCCTGGATCTGACGAATACGGTGCACGCTCATGGCGTTTCCGTCTTGAGCCTTCTTGGCCTTGGTGATGAGCTTTTCGGCGATGGGGCGAAGTGCCTTGGCCTTAGCTTCAGTTGTTTCAATGGCTTCAGCAGCAATCAAGGATGCTGTGAGGTTGGCCATCATCAACTTCTGGTGCTGTGAGCTACCGCCAAAGTTTCTGGCACGGCGTGGTGTTGCGGGCATGGTGTGTTTCCTTCGTTAAAACGTTCGTCGGCTCAGCCGCGAAGTGTCAGGCCGCGCTCATCAAGCTTCTGCTTGACTTCGTCGAGGCTCTTCTGGCCAAAGTTGGTGATATTCAACAAGTCGTCTTCGTTCTTGCTGAGAAGTTCGCCAATGGTGTTGACCTGGGCGCGCTTCAAACAGTTACGGGGACGCTCGGAGAGATCGAGGTCTTCGATTGCAATGTCAAGATCGGGGCTTGATGATCCGGCTTGAATCACTTCGCCAAGTTCAAGACCCTTGGGCTCTTCTGACAAGTTGGCAACGAGGTCAACCAGTGAACGCAAGGTTGCGCCGGCTGAAGCGAGTGCATCACGCGGTGTGGTGGTGCCATCAGTTTCGATGTCAATGATGAGCTTGTCATAGTTGGTTGACTGCTCAACGCGAGTTGGCTGAACATCAAACATCACGCGACGAACTGGCGAGAAGATGGCATCGATCGGAATGACTCCGATGGTGCGTGAACCCGAATCACGATCGCTGGAGTTGTAACCGCGACCCTGCTCGACGGTGAGGTCGAATGCAAGACGGCCCTTGCCATTCACGTGTGCGATGACGAGATCCTTGTTGAGGATTTCAACATCTGCTGGGCACTGAATGTCGCCAGCTGTGACAACTGTTCCTGCTTCGCCGCGAACGTCAACACGAATGATGACTGCTTCGTCTGACTGCGAGATGAGCACGATGTCTTTGAGGTTGAGGATGATGTCGGTGACGTCCTCGGTGACACCAGGAATGGTGTCGAACTCGTGCAAAGCTTCATCGAAGCGAACCGTCGTGATGGCGGAACCGGGGATGGAGGACAGCAACACGCGACGAAGCGAGTTACCGATGGTATGACCGAAGCCGGGCTCAAGAGGTCCGACAGAGAAACTCTGACGGTTACCGTTCTGTTCGCCGATTGCTTCG
>JBIKYT010000049.1:0-15411 GCA_044355095.1 Ilumatobacteraceae bacterium | reverse complement strand
ACGAGGTCATCGAGCAGATTTCAAGTGTCGGCAAAGTGGAAACACAAGCACGACTTGAAGGACGCAGCATGACCATGGTGCTTGTTCCCGATAAGAAGCCGGTGAAGAAAGAAAAGCCAGTTGTTGCCGAAAGTCCAGCAACTCAAGCCGACGTTCTCTCCACCGAAACTCCCGTCGAATCTCCTGTGATTGAAACGACCGCTCCGGCGACAGATACACCTGAAAATTCTGAAGAATAAATCACTCGATCTAAAAACCTTGAACAAAGGACACAGCAATGCCCAAGATGAAGACCAGCAAAACAGCAGCAAAGCGTTTCAGTAAGACCGGCACGGGCAAGATTCGTCGCCTCCAGCAGAACCGCCAGCACTTGTTCGAAAAGAAGCCGTCCACTCGCACCCGCCGTCTTGACGGCATGGTCGATGTGCACTCCGGTGACATCAAGAAGATCAAGCGTCTACTCGGCGAGCGCTGAGTTTTACCCACCCATTTAAGTAACTAGTGAAAGAACGAAAGAAGGAGGAGTCCGATGGCCAGAGTTAAGCGTGCAGTCGGTTCTAAGAAGCGTCGTAAACAGACCTTGGAACGTGCCAAGGGTTATTACGGTAATAAGAGCAGGTCAGTCCGCGCTGCAAATGAACAGGTCATGCGATCTGGTCAGTATGCATTCCGCGACCGTCGTGCAAAGAAGGGCGAATTCCGTCGCCTCTGGATTCAGCGCATCAACGCCGCATGTCGTTTGCACGAGATCAGCTACAGCCGTTTCATCGACGGTTTGAACAAGGCTGGTATCGAAGTTGACCGCAAGATCCTCGCCGATTTGGCCGTGACTGACCTTGCGTCATTCGGTCGTTTGTGCGAAGCCGCTAAGGCTGCTCTCGCCTGAGCGAGGTTTTCTGAACCACGAACTGGTTCTCAGTAATTCAAGTATTCAACGACTGCGGCGCCTTGCGGGGCGCCGCAGTTCGCGTGACGACGAAGGCGCATTCATTGTTGAAGGCGCAGTTTTGGTTGCCGAGGCGGTTGCAGCGGGCTGGGAAGTTGAGGGTCAATACCTTGCTCCTGGTGCCGAACCGATTGACGGTGCTGGTGCAGTGCACTACTTGGCCCCAGGAGTCATGGAGAAAGTGGCCACCACTGAGACTCCACAACCAATCATCGCGGTTGTGGTTCGGCGATTCGCCTCGGCTGAAGTTTTGAACACGGCCACTTTTGTGGTCATTGCTGACGGCATTTCTGATCCCGGCAACTTGGGCACCATGTTGCGCTCGGCTGAGGCTGCCGGGGCTGACGCGTTGGTTTTGACTCCCGGATCAGTCGACCCCACTAACCCCAAGGTTGTGCGGTCGTCTGCTGGCAGTATTTTTCGCCTGCCCATCATTGAAAAGATCACGCTTGACGCGGTTGGTCGCACCGGCCTGATTCGGCTCGGCACCTCGTCGCATACCAACCGCGAGTTCGCCCCGGTTGATTACACGACCGTCGACTGTACGCGTCGTATCGCACTTGTTCTTGGTAACGAAGCACATGGTCTCAGTGACAATTCAGCCGTTGATGAATGGGTCACCATTCCGCACGTCGGTCAAGCCGAAAGTTTGAATGTAGCGATGGCGGCAACTGTGCTGTGTTTTGAAGTTGCTCGTCAACGACGTGCGGGTTCAAGTACCGTGGTCTCGTCATGATTGCTGAAATCACCGCTGCCCGTACCGCTGCTGAGCAAAGTATTGCTGCAGCATCCACGCTTGAAGAGATTCGCGTTCTCGACACCGATCTGTTGGGCAAGAAAAGCCCGTTGGCGTTGTTGAAGACTGGACTGGGCAAACTGACAACGGTTGACGAAAAGAAAGCGGCCGGCCAAGCGCTCAATGAAGCGATGGTGGCTGTTGAAGAAGTTCTCAATGCTCGTCGCGCGCTTTTAGGTCGTGCCGAACGCGACGTTCAACTTGCTGCTGAAGCTCTTGATCTCACTGAGCACTTCAATGCACCTGGTCGTGGCAAGGCCCACATTGTCACCCAAGCCTGGCAACGCCTTGAAGATGTGTTTGTTGGATTGGGCTTTCAGGTAGCCGAAGGTCCCGAAGTTGAGACTGACTGGTACAACTTTGAGGCACTCAATATGCCGCCATCGCATCCGGCGCGCAGTATGCACGACACGTTCTACGTTGATCATGGTCAACCTGGTAGCACAGTGTTGCGGACACATACATCGCCTGTACAGATTCGCGTGATGCAAAATGTTGCACCGCCGATTTACATGATCATGCCTGGTCGTGTTTTCCGTAACGAAACAACTGACGCCACGCACCTCGCGGTATTCCACCAAATTGAAGGTCTCGTGATTGATCGTGGAATTACTCTGGCCGATCTTGCCGGAACCATTGAAGCGTTTACTCAAGCATTCTTCGGACCCGGATTCACCAGCCGCTTGCGTCCGAGCTATTTCCCTTTCACCGAACCATCGGCCGAGTTTGATATTCGTACCCCTAAGGGCGATTGGCTCGAGCTTGGTGGCTGCGGAATGGTGCACCCCAATGTATTACGTGCTGGCGGTCTTGACCCTGAAGAGTGGAGTGGTTTTGCTTTCGGCTTCGGCATCGACCGTATGGCTAAAGAACGTCACGGAGTCGGCGACGTTCGTGAGATGTACACCAATGACATTCGATTCATTGAACAGTTTTAAGGACGCATGATGAAGGTTGTTCATTCGTGGATTCGAGATTTAGCTGCCTTGCCAGATGACGTTGAGGCAATTTCATTTACGTTGTCTGACATTGGTTTGGCTGTTGAAAGTGTTGACAAAGTTGGAGCGACCGTTGCGGGTGTCATCACTGCTCGCGTGATTAAGACTGAACGGCATCCCGACGCTGCCAAAGTGCATCGTGTTTTTCTTGATAACGGCGACGGCACCGAACACCATGTGTGGTGCGGAGCTTTCAATATGCAGCCTGGTGACATCATTCCGTGGGCAACTCCCGGAACTGCAATGCCTGACGGTCGACTTATTGAAACCAAGCCAATCGTGGGTATTCCCAGTGAGGGAATGTGTTGCTCGGCTCGCGAACTGGGGCTTGGCGACGACCACGGTGGCATTCTCATCATGGACCCGTCAACACCGATTGGTGTTCCGTATGGCCAAGCGCTCGGGTTAGCCGAAGAAATTGTTTACGACATTGATGTTCTGCGTAATCGACCCGATGCATATGGTCAAGTTGGTGTTGCTCGCGATTTAGCGGCTCGCTTCAAGGTTCCTTTCACGCTCAACAATCCAACATTGGTGGTCTCTGGTCCATCAAAGTCTGCGCCAGTTGAAATCGTCGCCGGCGATCGTTGTGCACGCTTCACGACGATCATCATCAGCGGAATTCGTATTGCACCTTCACCTGATTGGATGGTCAGTCGTCTCGCAGCTGCTGGCATGCGTTCAATCAACAACGTGGTTGACGTGTCGAACTACGTCATGCTCGAAACGAATCAGCCAAACCACGCTTATGATTTTGCAACCTTGGGTGGCGGAGGATTCAAAATTCGTCTAGCTGCGCAGGGCGAAACAATGATCACACTTGACGGTGTTGAGCGTTTGTTGACACAAGACGATCTGTTGATTTGTGATGCGACTGATCGCCCCATTGGTATTGCTGGCATCATGGGCGGCCAAAACACTGAGATCAGCGACTCAACCAACACAATTGCCCTTGAGACCGCGTGGTTCGAACCAGTTGGGATCATGCAGTCGGTCGCTCGACTCAACTTGCGCACTGAAGCATCGGCGCGCAACGAACGTGGCATGGATCCGTTTGGTATCGATCAGTCAATTGCGCGTTTCGTTGAACTACTGCGTCTCACCTGTCCAGATCTCGTGGTTCACGAAGGCATGGTTGACGCTCGTAGTTCTTCAATTCCTGCACCAACCGTTATTGCAGTACGGTCCGAACGCGTGAGCGCGTTGTTGGGTTCCACATTTACTGCAGAACAGATTCGTTCACTTATTGAGCCCATTGGTTTTGCTTGTGCTGTCGTAGGTGACTCAGTGTCGGTGACCGTTCCATCGTGGCGACCTGATTGCACCCTTGAAATTGACATTGTTGAAGAGGTTGCTCGTCATTTCGGTTACGACAATCTTGGTAAAACGGTTCCAAAGTCAACACAACCAGGCGGATTGAGTGTTGTCCAGCAACGCCGCCGCCGAGTTCGTGAGATTTTGTTGGGTCTGGGCTTTAACGAGGCCATGCCGCATCCATTCTTGACTGACGGCGATCTGCAGAACGCTGGTTTGCCCGGTGAAGCCGTGCGTTTGGTGAATCCACTCGTTGTTGGCGATGATGTCTTGCGTACGTCTTTACGACCCGGTTTGTTGAAGGCCATTGCGTTTAATGAGTCCCATCGTCGTTCGGGTGTGAGCTTCTTTGAAATTGGTCATGTGTATCCGACGAGCAGTGATGTGTTGCCCGCCGAATTTGAATCGCTTGGCGTTGTGATCGCCGGAGCCGAAGCACCTCAAGCAGTAGCGGTATGGCGTGAACTCGCCGGATCTATGGGCTGGGGAGCGCGTCTTGATCAGTCAAATGTTCCTGACGGTTTGCACCCGACGCGATCGGCCACTTTGTCGGTTGGAAAAGATGCAGTTGGTTTCGTCGGCGAAATTCATCCTGATGTTTTAGATGCCTACAACATCACGCAGCGGGTTGCCGTTCTTGAACTCAACCTGTCGCGTTTGCTTGAAGTTGAGCCCAAAGTTTCGCAGTGGAAAGCGACAAGTCGTTATCCATCGAGTGATATTGACTTGGCCTTTACAGTCCCCACTTCAGTGAGCGCTGAGAAGGTGGAAAAGTCGTTGCGTCAAAGTGCGGGTGCATTGCTGGTCGATCTGACTTTGTTTGATGTGTATCGCTCAAAGGATGCTGGCGATTCGCGAAGCTTGGCTTTCCGTCTACGTTTGCAGGCTCACGATCGCACGTTGACCGATGCCGATGTTGCTGCGGTTCGCGACAAGTGCATCGCTGGTGCCAACAAACTCGGCGCTCAGCTCCGTTAACTAGAACTATCTAGTTCTGCATTGGGTCGGCTGGGCAGTCGGCAAGCCAACTGACTTCGCCCTTTTGGCGACGCAACACGGCTTGCCACAATTCTTCAGGTTGATCGGTGAACACGTCGGTCACTAACGCGTTCAACACCAACCACGCTCCACCTTCAAGTTCGACATCAAGTTGCTGAGGGCCCCAGCCGGCGTATCCGTGAAAGATGCGCACCATGGTTGGGCGTGGGTCAATTGTTGTCGGATCACCATCGAGATCAACGGGTGAGACACAATCGATCGACACAAATGTTTGGCCGTCGGGAGTTTTGCCCGGAACGACGCCAAGGCCAATCAAAGCCTTGGGGTCAACTGGTCCGCCGCAAAACAGTTCGTTGGGCGGGGTGACGAGTGAATCCCACAGATCAAACTCAATATCTAGGTCATCGCTCGGCCGATTGAGCACCAGCCCCAATGCGCCACCCTCGCTGTGTTCAAGCATGTAAATGACGGTGCGGTCAAAATTGGGGTCGGTCAATGGGGGTGCGGCCACCAAAATGCGACCCTTGGTCGAGGGGAGCGCGAACCCGCGAGACTTTGCCATTGCCCTATGTTCTCACGCCAGCTTCGTGGGTGGGTATCCCGCAGGCGGTAAACCATCGTTGTATTTGTATGCAGAAGTCCGTATGATCTTGCGCTGTGACTATCAGCCAAGCAACCACTCGCAAGAAAGCCGCCATTATTGGGGCCTCGGGCTACACCGGGGTTGAACTGATGCGGCTGATCGCCGGACACACGGGTCTCGATCTCGTGGCGGCGACCGGTGATAGCCAAGCTGGCACGGCCGTTGCCTCGCTGTATCCCAACCTGGCAGCGCATTACCCCGATTTGGTGTTTGGAGACTCACACCCCGAGACATTGGCTCAACAGATTGATGGCGTCGATGTCGCATTCTTGGGTCTGCCGCACGAAGCGAGTTTGGCTTTGGCTCCATCACTAGTAGGCAAAGTTGGATGTGTCGTCGACCTCTCAGCTGCCTACCGATTGAAAGATGCCTCGGCGTATCCAAAGTGGTACGGCTTCACTCACGATCAGCCCGAGTTGTTGAAGCAAGCCGTTTATGGATTGCCCGAGCTGCATCGCGACTCTTTGCTTGGTGCGCAACTTGTCGCAACGCCAGGTTGTTACGTCACTGCGGCAACGATGGCTCTCGCTCCACTCGTGCGGTTGGGTCTCATTCAGAAGTCCGGGATCATCGTTGATGCTGCCAGTGGGGTGTCTGGCGCTGGTCGAGTTCCCAAGCAGAACAACAATTTCACCACGGTGAATGAAGACATGAATGCCTATGGGCTTCTCGATCACCGGCACACGCCCGAAATGCAAGAGCAAATCGGCGCTGAATTGTTGTTCACTCCGCACTTGGTTCCGATGAACAGAGGAATTCTGGCGACGTGTTACGCACGACCAGTTAATGGAGTCTCGTTATCAACACAATCGTTGCTTGATGCGCTGAAGACTTTCTACGCCCACGAACCCTTCGTAGTCGTTCGTTCGGAGTCGCCATCAACAAAAGCAACACTTGGCTCAAATGCTGTTCACATCACAGCTCGATACGACGAACGCACGGGCTACATCGTGGTGATCAGCGCATTAGACAACTTATGTAAGGGCGCATCGGGCGGTGCATTGCAGGCTGCCAACGTTGCGCTTGGACTTCCAGAAACGTTTGGACTGACTTCGATTGGGGTTTACCCGTGAGTACACAAAATCCTTCAAGTGCATTGGCTCCCGAGTCACGGGCGGCGGTTCTCATTGAGGCTTTGCCCTATATCCGCAAATTTGCCAACAAAGTCGTCGTGGTGAAGTACGGCGGCAACGCGTTGGCCGGAGCAACTGAATCTGACGCACTCGCACTATTTGCCGAAGACATTGTGTTGATGCGGCTTGTTGGTCTAAAGCCCGTCGTCGTTCATGGTGGTGGACCCCAAATCAGCGACCTCATGACTCGGCTCGGCAAGACCACTGAGTTCAAGAATGGTTTGCGGGTCACCGATGCCGAAACTGTTGATATTGCGCGAATGGTGTTGAGCGGGCAAGTGAATCCGCAAATCGTTGCCGCGATCAACGTCCATGGTCGTTTTGCAGTGGGTGTAAGTGGCGAAGATGCGACCCTCATTACCGCAACACCCAAAGATCCAGAGCTTGGATTTGTGGGTGATGTTGAAAAGATCAACCCCGCAATTCTGCAACGACTTCTCGACGATGAGTTCGTTCCGGTGATTGCGACGATTGGCGTCGATGCAAATGGTCAGGCGTACAACATCAACGCCGACACCGTTGCTGGGGCAATTGCTGAGGCTCTCGGAGCAGAAAAGCTCGTGTACCTCACCGATATTGAAGGTTTGCGGAAAGTCGTGAGCGATCCGAGCAGTTTGATTCGTCAAACGACTCCCGATGAACTTGATGCATTAATGGCTGATGGAACCATTGCTGGTGGAATGATTCCGAAAGTTGAAAGTTGTGTTCACGCCGTACGAAATGGTGTGAAGCGGTCGCACATCTTGGACGGACGAATTCCACACGTGTTGCTTCTTGAACTTTTCACCGATTCCGGAATTGGCACGATGGTTGAAAGTTCATATCGAAAGGCTGGTCAAGCATCATGAGCGGACATGCATTCTCAACGTCACCCAATCAGTACTGCCCGTTTATGCCCGTATTTGGTGCACCGGCAGTGATGTTCGAAAAGGGACTCGGCACCGAGTTGTGGGATAGTAACGGCAAGCGTTACCTCGACTTCTTGTCAGGTATCGCAGTTGTGTCGCTTGGTCATAGCAACCCGGTGGTCGCCGATGCGATCTCTCGACAACTTTCAACTCTGTTGCATGTCAGTAACTTCTTTGCGAATCCCGCGGCAACACAAGCCGCAATTGCAATTAACGAATTGATGTTTGAGGCATCAGGCGCTGAGGGTCAAGTTTTCTTATGCAATAGCGGTGCTGAAGCAAATGAAGCAGCACTCAAGTTGGCTCGTCGTTTCGGCGGGCGAGGTCGGCATGTCGTGGTGTCGGCCTTCGGAAGTTTTCACGGCCGAACCTTGGCTGCACTTGCAGCAACTGGTCAGCCAGCAAAGCAAGAACCTTTTCACCCGATGCCCGATGGCTTTCGTCATGTGGCATTTGGTGACCTGCAGGCTTTGGTTGATGCAGTTGATCCGACAGTTTCGGCAATTCTCATCGAAACAGTTCAAGGCGAAGGGGGAGTCATCCCCGCACCGCGCGAGTATCTGCAAGGTATTCGCAAGTTGTGCGACGAGCGCGGCATGTTGATGATGGTCGACGAAGTACAAACCGGATTCGCGCGTACCGGCAAATGGTTCGGATTTCAGCACGCCGACATCGTTCCTGATGTCGCAACAATGGCGAAGGCTCTCGGTAACGGCTTCCCAGTTGGTGCCTGTTGGGCCAAGCGTGAAGTTGCTGCGGTTTTTCAACCGGGTGATCACGGATCAACCTATAGCGGTACGGCAATTGCTGGTGCTGCCATTACTGCAGTCATCGGTGAGATGCGCCGAATCAACGCTCCGGTGCTTTCGCACGACAAGGGCCAGTATTTGGCAGAGCAACTTGAAAAAGTTGCAGGCGTCGTTGAGGTTCGTGGGCAGGGACTCTTGCGAGCCGCCGAACTCGGCCCTAAGCGCGACGCCAAGGCTGTTTATCTTGAGTTGCTTAATCGTGGCGTAGTGACCAACGCGGTGAATGCGACCTCGTTGCGACTTGCCCCGCCAATCACAGTTTCAATTGCCGAGATGGATGAAGTTGTCTCAAAGATTGCCGAAGTTTTGTCTGAAGGAGTTGGCGTTATCGCCTGAGAATTATGCGACATTTACTCAACATCACCGACCTCGCTGTCGACGAGATCAAACTTGTTCTAGAACTTTCACAACGTGACCCAGCAAGCCTTGGCCGACCTCTCGCGCTTTCCGATGGAACGCCACAGGGTGCAGCGCTAATCTTTGAAAAGCCATCCAATCGAACGCGACACAGTATGGAGATAGCCGTCGTTCAACTTGGTGGTCACCCCGTATATACGCGTGGTGAAGAAGTCGGTTTTGATACTCGCGAACCAGTCGAAGACATCGCGCGCATCATGTCGGGATACCACGGTCTCATCGCAGCCCGTGTTTTCAAACACGATGTTGTGGCGCGTTTAGCGGCGACAAGCTCAGTGCCGGTTGTCAACATGTTGAGTGACGAATCTCATCCACTTCAGGGTCTGGCCGACGCGCTCACAATGGTTCAAGAATTTGGGTCGTTAGATGGCAAGACAGTTGCCTACGTGGGGGATTACAACAATGTGGCGCGTTCGCTTGGAGAAGTGTGCGTGATGCTTGGTGCTCACTATCGATTGGCCTGCCCAACTGGCTACAACGCTCCCGACCAAGAGTTAGCTCGTATCGCTGCTTTGGGTAGTGGCTCAATTGATCAATCAAACGATCCACAACTTGCAGTCGTTGGCGCTCATGCCGTGCACACCGATACATGGGTTTCTATGGGCCAAGAGGCAGAAAAGGCCGAACGCCTGCAGATCTTCGGCTCGTACGCGGTCACCACAGATTTGATGTCAAAGGCCGATACGCAGGGCATTTTCATGCACTGTCTTCCGGCCTATCGGGGCTACGAAGTGACGAGTGATGTCATTGATGGTTCAACAAGCAGAGTGATTCAACAAGGTCATAATCGTTTGCATGCCTCGCGTGGTGTGCTTGCTTTCATGTTGGGAGTTACTAAATGAGCACCAAAGCACAACGTCAACAAATGATCGCCAACCTTATTTCGCAGCAGGCAGTAACCAATCAACCCCAACTAGTTGAACTGTTGCTCGGAAACGGTATTAGCGCAACTCAAGCAACGGTGTCACGAGATCTTGAAGACCTTGGTGCAGTAAAGGTTCGAGTTCCTGGTGGCGACACTGTCTATGCAATCCCCGAATTTGCTCCCGCTCGTCTCGCTCCAGAAGACCAGTTACGTCGCGTGATGGGTGAGTGGGTGGCCGATGTGCAGCACAGCGGTCCGATGGTTGTCGTTCGCACACCTCCTGGGTGTGCTCATGTCGTTGCCTCAGCACTTGATCGCAGTGGCATGAACGGTCTCATTGGCACGGTCGCGGGTGACGACACAATTTTTTGCATTGCCTCGGAAGAAATCGGCGGAGCCAATATGGCTGAGAAACTCCGTGAACTTGCGGGTATCGCAACAAACTCCAAGGTGAGGAAAGTTTCATGACCGAGCAGCACGATTCAAAAACATTGTGGCATGGCCGATTCGCTGGTGGGCCGGCAGATGAACTCATGGCCTACACCGCAAGCTTGCCATTTGATCAACGTCTATGGCTCGACGACATCAACTGTTCACGAGCACATGTGAAAGGTCTCGCACATGTCAGTATTTTGACCAACGATGAACGTGATGCAGTTCTTGCTGCATTGCAAACTGTTGAAAACGAAATGTCATCTGGCGCTTTCGTTTACGCGCCGAGTGATGAAGACATTCACACCGCGGTTGAGCGTCGAGTCACCGAAATTTGTGGCGCACCCGGAGCCAAACTGCACACTGGTCGCAGCCGTAATGATCAATCGGTCACTGGCTTGCGTCTCTGGTGTCAGCGCGAAGTTCCGAAAGTCATCGATCGGATCATCGCGATGCAAGAAACTCTTCTGGCTCGGGCAACCGAAGCTGGTGTAGGCGACGACGCTGTCTATCTGCCTGGTTATACCCATGTGCAAAGAGCACAGCCGGTTCTATTGGCACATCATTTGTTGGCACACGGTTGGGCGTTCGGTCGCGATATTGAGCGACTTCGCGACGCGCTCAAGCGGGCTGATGTATCACCACTCGGCGCAGGAGCACTCGCTGGGTCATCGTTGCCTCTCGATCCTTCGTTCACGGCTCGCGAACTTGGTTTCGCTCGTCCGTTTGATAACTCGTTAGATGCGGTAAGCGATCGTGACTTTGTCGCTGAAATCCTTTTTGGCCTTTCCATGGTTGCAATTCACTTGTCACGTATCGGCGAGGAGTGGGTGCTGTGGACCAGCGACGAATTCGGTTTTGCGGTTCTGGATGACGCCTACGCAACTGGCTCGTCAATGTTGCCCCAGAAGAAGAATGCCGACATTGCCGAACTTGCTCGTGGCAAGGCAGGCCGTGTGATTGGCGACCTCGTCGGACTCTTGACAACACTCAAAGGTTTGCCACTCGCGTATAACCGTGATCTACAAGAAGACAAAGAGCCTCTCTTTGATGCAATGGATCAAGTGTCATTGGCATTGGCTGCTCTTAACGGCATGATCGCCACTGCTCGATTCGTTCCTGAACGTATGAAGTCAGCGGCTGATGCTCCAACGATGGCCGCGACCGACCTTGCTGAGTTTTTGGTGCGAGCTGGAACGCCATTCCGAGATGCTCATGCAATTGTTGGGGCTCTAGTTCGTCGCACCTTGGCGGGCGAAGGTTCGTTAGTAGACCTCGTGACTGCCGAACCAACACTCGGCGTAGAAGCAGCAGGCCTTATTGCGCCAGGCGTTGGCGTCACGATGCGCACCACTCCAGGTGGGGCTGGTCCGAAACCAGTCGCTGAACAAATCAAGAAATTTGCGACTGCTGTCGCAAACTGGAAGAAGTAATGACTCTTCGACTTTTCGGCGAAGTTCTCATCACGATGTTGGTCATTCTTGACCCACCTGGAAACGTGCCAATCTTCTTGGCAGTCACTCGTCAATTGAAAGAAAAAGAGCGTCACCGTGCGGCCTATCTGGCTATCGGTACCGCCTTCTTGGTGATCGTGTTGTTCGCTTTCGGCGGGCAAACCATCCTTGACTACTTGCATGTGTCGGTGCCGGCGTTGCAGGGCGCAGGTGGCTTGCTACTTCTTCTCGTTGCTTTGCAGTTGTTGTATGGCAAGGGTGGCGATGATGGGTACATCGAAGCAACTCCCGAGCAGCGCACATCCATTGCGATGGTTCCGCTAGGTACGCCGTTGTTGGCGGGTCCTGGAGCCATCGTGGCCACGATCGTTTTCATCGGTCAAGCAGAAGGATTTGATGAATCAGCCACTGTGCTCTTGGCTATTGCGGTTGCTCTATTCATTTCGATGATCGCACTGCGCTTCAGTGGTCTCGTACAAAAGATTGTGCGTCCAACTGGAGTGTTGTTGCTGGCTCGTGTTGCGGGCATGATTCTTGCTGCGGTCGCCGTTCAAATGATCGCCGATTCGGTGACCGAGTTTGTCCGAGTTGGCTCACAAGGGATGTAACACAATGTCGTATGTTCACACACTCCGAGTTCGTTACGGCGAATGCGATATGCAACGCGTGGTATTCAACGCCAATTACTTTGTGTACGTCGATGATGCCGTTGACACCTGGACTCGTCACGCTCTTGCCGACGAACTAGCGAAGGCCGGGTCTTCAACTGATCTGCACGCAATCGGTTTTGATTTCATGCTCAAGACCACGCAGCTCACGTGGCATTCACCAGTGAAGTTTGGCGACACCCTCGATATGCATTGTGCAGTTTCGCGTTGGGGGAATAGCAGCTTTGATGTCGCGATCAAAGGACAAGTTGACGGCGATTCACGATTTGATGCGGTGATTACCTATGTGAGTGTTGACCCCAAGTCACAACGACCGTCACCAATCCCCGACATCGTTAAAGAAGCACTAAGTAGAAAACTTGTGGGCAAATAACGAGTGGGCAAGTAACTAGTTGCCCCAATGGATCCATTGTCCATGAGGATGAGTCGTCGCTAATCGTTGAACAGAGCGTTGGCCTTTGCGCCACTTCACCAATGTGATCACGGTGATGAGTTCATCAGAACCACTATGACCAGGAAGCTCCGGAGTTTCGTACGGACTTTCGGCGATGATCCAGCTGAGGTCGCGGTCGCTGCCAACTTGATTCAGTTCATCCACAAAGGCGATACGTCGTTCGGGCGAAAGATAATTCAATACCCAACTTGTCGTCACGACCGGATGTCCATGTTGCGCAGCGCGCTCGATTGCCTGAGCGACAGCATCAACTGCATCTCCATGTTCAACCACAATGTTGTGTTGACGAGCAAGTAAAATTGCTTTTTGCAGACGATGGAAGCGCTCAACCTGATCAGGCCATACACAAGCTTCAAGCCAGCGAACCTCGTTGTCGTCATGAACATCAATCGGCTTGGCATCAAGTCCTATTGACCATACGACCCGCGGCATTTGTTGAATAACAGGTGGTGCGCCTGTGATATCGCAGGCAATAGTGAGGTCATTCGACTCTCCAATGAAGCCACCAGGAGTGAGATCAAACGTGAGTCGCGGAAACAGTTGGTTCAATCCGGCACTGCTTCCCACATCGACTTGTGCGAGTGCACCAACTTCGGCGTCCAACATCGCAAATGGGAAGAGAAACCAACTGCATCGACCAATTTCGTTGGTTTGCGTTGATCTAGTAGCGAGGAGTTTTTTCATTGCGTCAGCACGGTCAAGGACAAACTCAACGAATAGGTCGGCCGCATCTCCGTGAGCATTCCCTGGAGCGATATTGGGGTAGTGGCGTGCCAATTCATGGTCGCACTGATTCAGCAGAAGGTGATGTGCGCTTGCAAAGAGTAAAACTGGTATCCGTTGGGTTGCGGGTGCAACTGACATCAAGTCCAATACGGCAGGTTCACGCGCAACGCGATGGGCGAATTGGCTATACAGGGGAGCCCCTTTTTCAAAGGATTCGGCGAAGTCGCTAAATCGTTTGCCAAGTTCCTGCACAAGGTCACCGTAATTGATCAGCAACTTGGCATCTGAAACTGAGAGAATAAGCGGGTATGTCTCTTTCTCTTACCGGTGCACAACTTCTCCATGACCTCGACGCCCGAGGCCTCATTCACGACTCAACTGATCGTGCCGCGCTCATTGAGCGGCTTGATCAAGGTCCCATTGGTGTGTACGTCGGTTTTGATCCCACCGCCGATTCATTGCATGTAGGCAACCTTCTTGGTCAAGTGATGCTGCGTCGTTTCCAGTTAGCCGGACATCGTCCGGTCGTGCTTGCGGGCGGAGCGACCGGAATGGTGGGCGACCCCGGTGGCCGTAGCGAAGAACGCAATCTCCTCGATCGCCCGACGCTGAATCACAATGTTGCTTGTGTGAAGAAGCAGCTTGAAAAGATTCTTGATTTTGATGGACCTGTCGCGGCGCGCATGGTTGACAATGCAACATGGACCGAACCAATGGGAACACTTGAGTTCTTGCGCGATGTCGGTAAACACTTCACGGTCAATCAGATGGTTGCGAAAGAA
Organism: Ilumatobacteraceae bacterium; assembly: GCA_044355095.1. GTDB lineage: Bacteria > Actinomycetota > Acidimicrobiia > Acidimicrobiales > Ilumatobacteraceae > Casp-actino8. The sequence continues at coordinate 1,067 of JBIKYT010000049.1, read as the reverse complement.
TCTGTGCGGGCGCGCATGGAGAGTGAAAACGGAATCTCATTTACTGAATTCAGCTACATGCTTCTACAAGCCAATGATTTCAGGCATTTATGCGAGTTTGAAAATGTTGAAATGCAAATGGGTGGTTCTGATCAGTGGGGCAACATCACTGCGGGCACTGATCTCATTCGTCGTCGACTCACGAAGTCCGGTTACGGACTCACATGGCCATTGCTCACGCGCAGTGATGGACAAAAGATGGGCAAGTCGGTGCACGGTGCATTGTGGCTTGATCCCGACAAGACCAGTCCCTATGAGTTCCGTCAATATTGGGTGCAGTTACCTGACGAAGATGTTGAGCGATTTTTGTTGCAGCTCACGTTGCGTAGCGTTGACGACATCGCGTCGTTAATGGACGAGCATCGAGCGACTCCCGAGAAGCGTTTGGCTCAACGCGCGCTTGCGACAGATGTGACGACGCTTGTTCATGGTGCAGCCGCTGAACAGGCCGCCGCTGAAGCTGCCCAGGTTTTGTTCGGGGGAGACCCAACGACTGCCTCGGCAGAAGCACTCGCAGTTGTGGCACGTGAAGTCCCCTCGTCAGAGATGACTCGTGAACAACTTGGCGACCAGATTGCGGTCTTGGTGCAATCTGGACTCGCCGCCTCAAACGGCGAAGCTCGCCGAACATTGACGCAAAAAGGATTTAAAGCAAACGGCCAAACCCTCGAAGAAACAAAGTCCCTGCTAGAGGTGGATTTATTGCATGGTCGCTATATGCTCCTGCGTAAAGGAAAGACGAATTTCCATCTTTTGACGGTCACGAACTGAAAAGTCCGCACAGACCGAAAATAAATCGGAAATAAATCTGACGTGCAGGTTGGAGGTGCCTTTTGGCCCCGCTAGATTTGCAACTCGCCCCTGAAAGCCGTTTACGGCCGATGGGACATGGCACCAACATGCTGGTTAAGGGCTTGCCCGGCCCAGTGTGCGTGCCCCTGAGCTAAGGCTCCTTGAAAACGGAAGAGAAGACTGAACGCACAGTGCGGGCAGACATTCGAGAGGGCTTAGCTTGCTATGTCCCGACG
>JBIKYT010000003.1:0-96894 GCA_044355095.1 Ilumatobacteraceae bacterium | reverse complement strand
CGTCTAAAAAGTACGGGTCATGCAAAACGACCGCCCGAAGGCGGTCGTTTGAAAACTAGTTCTTATTGAAATTATTCGGCCGGAACAACGTCGATGACTCGACGACCCTTGCGGGTTCCGAACTGAACAGTTCCATCAACCAAGGCGAACAACGTGTCGTCGCCACCACGGCCAACATTTTTGCCGGCGTGGAAAGTGGTGCCACGCTGACGAATGAGAATGGTTCCGGCGGTGATTGATGTACCACCGAAGGACTTCACGCCGAGGCGCTGTGCGTTTGAGTCGCGGCCGTTACGTGTAGATCCGCCGCCCTTAGTCTTTGACATGGTGTCAGCCTTTCGCGATTGAGGTGATCTCGACCACCTGGTAGTGCTGGCGATGCCCGTAGCGACGGCGCTGGTTAGTGCGTCGCTTATAGGTAAAGCCGTTGATCTTGGGACCTGACGCCGAGCCGACAATGCGACCCGAGACCTTTGATCCGGCGAGTTGAGTAGGTGTGGCAAGCACGGTGTCGCCATCGACGACCAGCACGGGCGTGAAGTCCACCGAGGCACCCTGTTCGAGGCCTAGAAGTTCAACATGCACTTGCTGGCCCTCGGCCACACGGACCTGTTTGCCACCGGTTGCGATCACTGCATACATAGCGAATAGCGACTCTACCTGCTTCAACGACGTTAAACCAACGCCTTGGTCAGGACTTATCTCCAGCTCATCCATTGGGCCGTTCATGGTGTCGTTCATCAGTTGAGCAGATCGTGGTTGACGAGCATGCCACGACCCTGACATTCAGGGCACTGACCTGCGAAGTTAGTCAAAAGACCTTCACCAATTCGCTTACGAGTCATTTCCACAAGACCGAGTTCTGAGATGTCAAATACCTGAGTTCTGGTCTTATCGCGTGACAAAGCGGTCTTAAAGGCTTCAACAACCTTGCGGCGATTGTCCTTGATCTCCATGTCGATGAAGTCAATAACGATGATTCCGCCAATATCGCGCAAGCGCAACTGGTGGGCGACTTCATCAGCGGCTTCAAGGTTGTTCTGGAACACCGTGGCCTCAAGGTTCGAGGTTCCCACGTTGCGACCGGTGTTGACGTCAATCACGGTGAGGGCTTCGGTGTGCTCGATAATCAACGAACCGCCCGATGGCAGCCACACTTTGCGATCAAGAGCCTTGTGGATCTGCTCGTGCACATGGAATTTCTCAAAAATCGGCAAGCCTTCGTTCGCTGGATCGAAGTACTCAACGCGGTCGGCGAGCTCGGGGTTGAACGCCTGAACATATGAATGCACATCTTCGTACAACTGCTGATCGTCGATAATGACGCCGCGGTAGTCAGAGTTGAACTCTTCACGGATCACTCGTACTGCGAGCGGTGGCTCGCGATACAACAGCGTCGGTCCGCCAGCTTTGGCAGCCTTGGCTTCAATGGCGTTCCATTGATCGAGTAGTCGCGTCATATCCGCGTGGAGTTCGTGTTCGGTCGCCGATTCGGCCGCAGTACGCACGATGAGTCCGTGTTCGGCAGGCTTCACGCGATCGAGAATTCCGCGCAAACGCTTGCGCACATCGTCCGGCAAACGCTTCGAAATTCCGTATGTCTTTGAGTTAGGAATCAACACGACGAAACGACCTGGCAACGAAACTTCTTGCGTCAGTCGGGCACCTTTGAGGGCGATTGGATTCTTCGTGACCTGACAGACAATGAGTTGCTTACCCTTCAGAATCTGCTCAATTCGGGGTTCGCTGTCAACGATGTCTTCGGCGTCGTATTGCACGTCGCCGCGATACAGCACAGCGTTTTTGGGCGTGCCGATATCAACGAAAGCCGCTTCCATTCCGGGCAATACGTTTTGCACCTTGCCGACGTAAATGTTGCCATGGATCTGCGCCACATCGTCTGCGGGACGACTGACGTAATGCTCAATCAGGCTGCGACCTTCCATCACCGCAACCTGGGTGAGATCGTCTCGAACTTGCACAGCCATGAAGTAACGACCAATGGGTCGACCATTGCGCTCGCGACCTTTGCGACGTTCCACTACTGCGGCATCGGACCGATCGTTGTTACGGATATCTGAGCCACCACGACTCTTCGTGTTACGGCGACGCTTTTTCTTGGCATTCGCCGACTCAGTCGTTGAGGTTGCGGTCTCATCAGCATTCGGTCCAGCATCAACTGCCGTGTTGGGATCGACCACTGCACCATCATTCACTGGATTCTTTTTCGCAGTCTGCTGACCCTTACCTTTGCGCTGATTATTAGGACGCGGCCCGCCGGCACGAGTTCCGCCAGGCATAGTGACACCCGACGGAGTCGAGCTTAAAGGTGGAGTTGCTGGCACTGAGCTAGCCCGAGTATCGCCAATCTTTGGTCGCGGAACTAACGCTTCAGTCGCAGCGTCAACATCGGCACGCCCTTCGCTCATACGTTCTGGCAATTCAAAATCGTCTTGGACTCCGGCGATTGGCGTTGTTACATGCTCTGGTTCGTCGTACGACTCATCACCATCGTCATCAAAGTCGCTGTCGTTGACGTTGTCGTTATCGTTGTCGTCATCGTCGAAATCATCATCGTTTTCGTCATCGTTTACAGAATCGTTTTCAGGGTCACCCGTGGCTCCCTGAGGACGTGGACGATTACGTCCGCCCCGTGAACCGCGACGACGCTTCTTGTAGGCGTTGCTCGCCGCAGTTTCAGATTCGTCGTTACTGCTCTCGTTACTGCTCTCGTGATCGTTCTCGCTGACCATCTCTGGTTCGTCGTCGGAATCGGTGAATAGTGGTTCGTTCATGTGGAAATTCCTTTCTCATGCGCACACCTGAGGGTGCGCAGGGCGACCAGTGAGAACGTCAACACGCTCACCGTCTCGCTCAATCCATTGGTTGATACGCAATACCCGATTGAGGTGATCCCAGGGATTAACGGGCGGATCACTGTCAGGTACCAAAACTTCGACTAACTCGGTGGGTCGAATCCCGCGACCCGAAGTGGTGAGAGTTGCAACAATTGCGTGGCCGACGGATTCACCAATCCAGTCAGCCGGTAACGATGACATCAGTTCAGCGTCAGCCGAACGGAGTTCCAAAATTCCTGGGCGGATATCGTCCAAGTGTTTTTCTCCCTTGCGTTCACGGGTCAGCAGAACCTCGGCGCTGCTGTTCACGCGCTCGATTGCCGTTGCAATATCGGGTCCATTTTCTGGTTCTGCGACCAGCATGACCCATGTCGTTGCAACGACACCTTCTTGCAAAGAAACTTCGGTGCCAGCACATTCACGAATGCCGGTCACGCTCATACCCACCGGCAAGCTCGTCGAAAGCCGCTCGGCAATTGAGCCAAGATCTTCGACGGTCACTCCCGATACTGGATCGAGAGTGATGTCAATGAGTTCAATCAATGACTCGGCGCCAGTTGGAAGCGCCAAACCAAAGGCCATTTTGGGTCGAGGCGTAAACCCAACCGACATCGCGACGGCAATCCCGGCTTTGCGTAGTGTGCGCTCCCACATATGGGCAACGTCGCGATGACCAGTGAACCTAATCTTGCCCAATTTTGCATAGGTCACCCGAATCTTCATGATGCGCTCACAGTGGGCTTGCTCCGCAAAGTCACAGGAGTGACCCCACCACGCGATAGATCCTGGCCAGTCCCCTGACTGCCGCCCGCTGGCGGAGTCGGCGAGGCCACAATGTGCTCGAGGCCGTCACCAGTACACACGCCACAGTCGTAGCACGGTGTCCAACGACAATCTTCAAGTCCGAATTCATTCAGCGATGCGCGCCAGTCTTGCCACAAGAAATCTTGATGTAAACCAGCCGACAAGTGATGCCACGGCAAGATTTCCTTTTCGTCGCGATGTCGCGTGATATAGAAATCGGGAGACAATCCTTCGGCCGCCATCGCATCGAGCCAACGATCAAGTTTGAAATACTCTGACCACTCTTGGAACACCCCACCATCACGCCACACGCGCTCAATGACTGCTCCGATACGTCGATCGCCACGACTTGCTAAACCTTCAGCCAACGACGCCGATGGATCGTGCCACTTCACATTGACACCCTTGGTTTTCGTCGCAGCATCGCGAACTAATCCAATTTTGCGACGCAATTCCGGAACGCTGTTTTGCCCAAACCACTGAAATGGCGTATGCGATTTCGGTACAAAACCACCAATACTTACTGTCACATTGGCTCGACCGGTATGACGCTTACCGACAGCAACACAACCAGCTGCCAAATCAATAATGCCCTGCGTGTCAATATCGGTTTCGGTAGGCAACCCGGTGAGGAAGTACAACTTGGCCCGCGACCAACCCGAAGCAAAGGCTGATTCAACAGCGCCATACAAATCTTCTTCCGTGATCAGTTTGTTGATCACTGTGCGCAGACGCCAAGTTCCAGCTTCGGGAGCAAACGTCAATCCGCTCCGGCGTCCACCAGCAACCTTGGCCGCGAGACCAACGGTAAAGGCATCAACGCGCAACGACGGCAAACTCACAGTTGGTGCACCGCACGCAGTGGGGTCAGGCACGATTGAGGTAATGACTGATTCAATTCCACTGAAATCAGCCGTCGATAACGATGTGAGGCTGACTTCGTTATAACCCGTCCGTTGCAATCCATCAACAATCATCGAGCGAACTTGCTCGGCGGGACGTTCACGAACTGGTCGCGTGATCATTCCGGCTTGACAGAATCGGCAACCGCGCGTGCATCCACGGAAAACTTCGACCGCAAGACGGTCGTGCACCACTTCGGTGAGCGGGGCAAGAGGATTGCGCGGGTAATCCCAATCACCAAGATCGGACACCGTGCGCTTCATGACGCGCTCGGGAACACCGGCGTACAACGGCTTGATCTCACGAATGTGATCACCGTCGTATTCGACGCTGTACAGCGACGGCACATAGACGCCTGGAATTTGTGCGAGGGCTTTCAAGACGGCGAGGCGTGACCCTTCGGTACGACCCGAGGCCTTCCATTCTCGAACAACTTCAGTGATCTCACCGATCACTTCCTCGCCTTCACCGAGTACCGCAACATCTATGAAATCGGCCATGGGCTCAGGGTTAAAGGCGGCATGGCCACCGATCATGATGAGCGGGTCGGTCGGTGACCGTAATTCAGATCGGACCGGAACCCCGGCGAGATCAACCATATTGAGCAAATTTGTAAAGACCAGTTCAGAGGACAAGTTGAAAGCCAAGATGTCAAAATCCTCGGCGGCACGATGAGTGTCAACCGAAAAAAGTGGAATCCCGCGCTCACGCATGAGCGCCTCAAGATCAACCCAGGGCGCGTAGGTACGCTCGGCAACGGCGTCGGGGCGCTCATTCAGGATCTCGTACAGGATCAGCAGCCCTTGGTTGGGCAGGCCGACCTCGTACACATCGGGGTAAGCGAGGAGCCAAGCCACCTTTCCGTGGCCGTGCTGAGGAACTATCGCTCCATCTTCGCACCCGATATAGCGGGCTGGTTTGCGCACCCGAGCAAGAAGCGGTTCTAGCCGCGACCACAGGGATGTCATGACTTGCGAATTGTACCGTCAGCCCGGCACGACGGGTCACTTATCGCCACACCCGACCTGTGGATAAGTCTGCCTAGCGGTTGTTGTTGCCCGCTTCATACATTGAGTTCATACATTGAGTTCATACATTGAGTTCATACATTGAGTTCATACATTGAGTTCATACATTGGGCTACCGCATCCGGCGCATGTGGATACTCTCAACCAAACCAATCATGATGGAGAAGGCCAGAAGCGACGAACCCCCATAACTCACAAACGGCAAAGGCACGCCAGTGACCGGCATGATTCCCATGGTCATCCCGATGTTTTGAAAAACATGCCACAAGATGACCCCAAAAATGCCGGCGCAAATGTATGAGCCGAAAAGGTCTTTACTGAGGTGCCCGACCCGCCAGATCCGGAAGAGCAACAGTCCGAACAGGCCAAGAACGACTCCCCCACCAATCATTCCGAATTGCTCGGCAATCGCCGAAAAGATGAAGTCACTTTGCTGCACTGGGATGAATTTGCCATTGGTCAACGGAGCATCGAGGTACCCCTTGCCGAACCAGCCGCCAGTGGCCACCGCACGCTTGGCATAACGAACTTGGAAGACATAACGCTCAAGGTCTTTGTCCGTTGAGTTTTGGTTGATGAACGCGGTAATTCGCTTGAGTTGATACCGGTCAACGATGCCAGCCACGACAGCAGCGGCCACCGTGGCAATTGTCAAAACACTGATCAATGCCAAATAGCGCAGTCGCGCCCCGGCCATCACCAGAATTGCCAGAGCGCCAACGATCAACACGAAGGCTGAGCCGAGGTCGGGTTGCACGATAATCAGAGCGGTCGGAATTCCGACGAGCACCAAGCCACCGACAAACTTTGAGTAACTCATCACTTCTTCACGGGATTCGCTGAAGTACGCGGCTAAGGCGACAAGAACGGCTGGTTTGGCGAACTCTGCAGGTTGAAATGACACTGGACCAAAGTCAAAAGAAAGACGAGCTCCGCCCCTCAATGCACCGACCGACAACACCATCATTAATGCAATGATCGAGCATCCATATAAGAAGTAGGCCCGCTCACGGAGCATTTGGTAGTCAAAGGCCATCACGATGACCAGCACAACTGCCGAAGCAATCAAGAAGGTGACTTGACGCACCGTGAACCAATACGGATCTGAATCAACCTTCCAAAAGGTCGCGCTATAAATCGCAAACGCGCCAATAATGCCCAAGAGAACTACCGGTATCAACATCGTCCAGTCGATGTTTCGACTCGGATCTCCAGGACCGGAACGAATATTGCCAAATCGATTCTGACTTCGACTTTGATTGCGCCGATTCAAAACTGGATAAACCATCAGTCACGCCCACCATACGTAGCGCCACCCAGACAACGATTACTCGGCAAAGACCGCTCGGGGGCGGCGACGGTTGCGGTGATATCGAGAGGATTTGAAGGAAGTACCTCTCCTACCGTTGCCGCGCCGATCGTCGCCATGAACATACATTTGACGACAGGTGCTGCCGCCTTTGACCCGTAACCGGCTTTTTCTAAATACGCCGTCACGACATAGGGCTGAAACGGATCAAGACTAAATGCGCCAAAGGCCGACGAGTCATTCCATGGAAGGCTGGCCGCGCCTTGCGCAGTGCCCGTTTTTCCAGCAATGGGCAACTCGTCATAGGGATAGCTAGCAAATAATCTTTCGCCCGTCGTTGAGTGGTAGAAATCATAAAAAACGCCAGGCCCCGTAATCACGCGAGTCAAACCCCGAATAATCGGATCGCGAATTTCGGCGGGCAAATTCAAACTACGAATTGTGTCGGTGGTTCCAAGATTGACTGCCACCGTTGATTTTGTTAGATCAGCAATTCCGACCTGATCAGAGTTCGGGGTGCCAGGTTCGAGCAACGCGAGGGCGATCAATGGGCGGTTCACGTCTCCGCCATTCGCAAGCGTTCCATAGGCTTGAGCCAATTGCAGCGGCGACGCCGCCAAAAGACCTTGTCCGACTGACAACTGAACGTTGTCTCCCACCAAATAGTTCGGACTTTCGCCTTCCATCAAAACGCCGCTATCGACCAGTTTCTTTTTGCTCTCTTTGTCAGGTACTCGGCCGGCTGTTTCAAAAGGAAGATCAATCCCGGTCTGACTTCCGAAGCCAAATTTACGAACTTCCTCTTGCAAAATTGGTTGACCACCACGCTCTGAGAAAATCTCTTCACCGATCTTGTAAAAGAAAGTGTCTGAGGAAACGGCCAATGCTTCTTCAACATTGACTTTGCCGTAACGACATGCATAGTTGCCACCACCGCATAAAGCATTTCGGAAAATGCACTTGATGATCTGACACGTTTCTTTATCAATACTCACCAATTGATATTCGCCTTGGTCGAGATAGCGGTATTCGGATCCGCCAGGCAATTGACCCGTATCTAATGCCGCATAAGCCACGAAGGGTTTGAAACTTGAACCCAAGTTGTACTGGCCCTGAATCGCTCGATTGACCAAAAGTGACTTATCGGGATCATCAGTCTTTGGGAAGATCTCTGAAAACTTGTCTCCAGAAATTCCTGAGTTGAACCAGCGGTTATCAAAAGTCGGATAACTCGCAAGAGCAATCACTTCACCCGTGAAGTAGTTCATCATCACAACCGAACCAGCGGGAGCCTTCAGATTTGAACAGTCGGGAAATTGTGGCTTCACTGATTTACGTTTTGCATCTTTGGCCTGACAGGTTTCCACGAAGCGACGCAAACGAAGTTGAGTTTCTAACGCTTGTTCGGCGAATTGCTGAAGACTGAGATCAATCGAAAGGTGCAGGTCGTTACCAGCAATAGGTTCAACCCGTTCAAGTACCTGCAAAATTGCCCCACGCGAATCAACCTCGTACTTCACGTATCCAGGTGTTCCACGCAAATAACGCTCGTAGACCTTTTCGACTCCGAATTGACCCACTCGTTCATTCAGGTTGTAGCCCAAATCAAGATACTGCGCGCTGTCGTTTTCAGTGATTGCACCGAGGTATCCAAGGATGTGCGCAGCCACTGGAGCGTATGGGTAGGCGCGCTTCCATTCAGTCGTCACATCGATTCCTGGAAAATCTTCGCTCCGCTCAAGTAAATACATCGCGGTCTCTTCGCCCACATCTTCTTTAATGGGCAACGGAAGAAGTGGACTGTATTTTGATCCCCTTGGTTTACCATCAGAACCAAGGGGGCCGGCATAACGTGTTTCTAAATCAGTGACAGTCGTTTGCAAAATCGGGGCCAAGCGTCCGAATAGTTCAAGTCGGTCAGCTTGATCACGAAGAGCTTCCCACGAGAGGGTCACCGTCAACATCTTTTCGTTATCAGCCATAATGTGGCCAAAGCGGTCAAAAATTCGCCCTCGCTCGGGCAACAATTTTTGTGTTCGAGTTTTATTCGACTGCACTTTTTGTTCGAGGGCTGGCGCATCAACGACTTGCAAGAACCACATGCGCATACCCATGGCCCCAAAAAGCAACATGGCAACGAGACCGATTGCCGCCAAACGACTTGAGCGCTTGTCAGATGCCATTGACATAGCCTGACATAGGTTCACAAACGATTGGCATCACCATCACAAGAACACCTCGGATGGTGGTGCAAGCCGTTGATTACGTCGAATTGCGAGCGACCAGCGGGCGATCGGCACTGCGATAAAACTGAAAAGCGCATTCGTCAGCGCAACAACGATGATGACCTTAGTCAAACGTGATGACAGCCAACCTTCAACGCCTATCCAATTGGCGACAACAGGTAAAACGAAAGTGGCGAGACCGCTCATCAGACCAACTACCAATGCGTTCAACCACTTAGGATTTTCCAGCGCGCGTGAATGCAAATACCCGGCAGCCCAACCAGCGGCCCCAAAAACCAAAGCCGATAACCCAAGCGGGCTTGTTAACACCAAATCAAACATCAAACCAAAAACGAATCCAGCAAGTGCTCCGTTTTCGGAACCACCCGTTAAACCCGCGGCTATTGATAGTGCCAACATAATCTGCAGCACCACACCAAAGAGTTTTACTTCAGCGAAGAAAGTTGTTTGAAGGGCCAAAGCTGGTAGTCCGACTAAGAACAATCGCAACAGCGGCCTATTCACGAAATCGATCATGGAATACCCGTGGCAACTGGCTGATACAGCAAAACGCGAACGAAATTAAGTGCAGTCAATTTGGCGGTCAAACGAACTTCAAGAACTGCACCCGATGTTCCCGTTCGCTCAACAATTTTGATCACACGCCCGACCACAATGCCGCGAGGAGCCAAACTTTGCGAACCGCCAGAGGTAATCACTAAGGCACCGACTTGAACCTCACCAAATCGTGAGTTTTGATCAATGAACTCCACAACTGGAGCATTATCAATACCTCGACCTCGAAAAATTCCAGTCTCGGCAACCGGCAGATCATCCAAATTGATCGTTGTCGTCGGACCACCCGTTGTTGTTCCCGGAGCAATGGTCACAATGTTGCCCGTAGTGGTTGGGGCTAAAGCGTCAAAGTCAATCCCCGAAAAATCAAAAGGCGTTGACGTCGTGGTAGATGACGAGGTTGTCGCGGCATTTGGATCAACGACAGTCGTTACTAGCGGAGCTGCTGGCGCCAGTGATGTACTTGTCGTCGTCGTCGTTGAAGTAGTGGTGGTCGAAGTCGTTGATGTCGTCGTAGTTGATGTCGTGGTAGTCGTCGCAGGTACGAGGTCTGGCTGGTTGACGACTTGAACCGGGATCGCGTACAACGAATCGTTGGCCAACAAAACTAATGACCGGTCATTATCAACCCAAGTGATACGCCCCACAAGGCCAGCCGCATTGACGACCGGCATACCCACGCGCAGACCGCGATCACTTCCTTGGTTGATTTCCACCGTTTGTGAATAGTTAGAGGGAGTCCCACCGATGACTTGCGCCGTTACCGATGAGATGTCGGCGAGGTTGTCGATCCCGTTCAACGCCAATAACTCTTGGGCATCGCGAACAGTTGCAAGAGCGGCAATAAACGCACCTTCTTGTTGATCAAGTTGATCTTGTAAACGGGCGTTCTCAGATTCGAGTTCACCGTAATTCGTGATCCCCTGCCACGTATTTTCCAGGGGTCTAGTTATGACGCGCGCCGAACTCTGCACTGGTTGAAATATCGTGCCGAAGACTCCCCGCAACCCTTGCACCACCGAGTTCCCCTGAATATCAAGAGTGATCAGCAAAATTGACGACAGAGCCAAAAGAGCGATCGCCCGACGACGACTCACCGAATAAACCGGCATGACTCGACCTCGACCTAGTCGTCGCTCTGCGACAAGAGACCGCGCATCATCTCAATATTTTCTAATGCTCGACCTGATCCAATGACGACTGAATACAAGGGATCATTCGCAATATTGATTGGCATCCCAGTCTCGTGCGCCAAACGACGATCGATTCCAGCGAGCAGTGCACCGCCGCCAGTGATCGTGATTCCTTGGTGCATAATGTCGGCTGCTAATTCGGGCGGAGTCTTGTCGAGCGTTGTTCGAACTGCATCAACGATGGCAGCTACTGGCTCGGCGATTGCTTCACGCACCTGATCAGTTGACAAAGAAATTGTTCGGGGCAAACCGCTAATCAGATCACGCCCACGAATATCGGCAGTCATCTCTTCTTCAAATGGCCACGCTGAGCCCATTTGAATTTTGATTTCTTCAGCGGTGCGTTCGCCCACTGCCAATGAGAATTCTTTCTTCAGATACGCCAACAACGCTTCGTCAAGTTCATCACCAGCGATACGTAATGACTGGGCGGTCACGATGCCGCCGAGAGAAATAACTGCGACTTCGGTGGTTCCGCCACCGATATCAACGATCATGTTGCCGCTCGGCTCATGGACCGCAAGATCGGCGCCAATAGCCGCGGCCATTGGCTCTTCAATAATGTGCACCGGCTTACGGGCTCCGGCATATTCGGCTGCATCCTGTACTGCACGCTGCTCAACACCAGTGATGCCAGAGGGCACGCAGATCACCATGCGCGGCTTGCTCCAGCGACTGCTATGAACCTTTTGAATGAAATAACGCAGCATTTTTTCGCAGACATCAAAGTCGGCAATCACACCGTCTTTCAGCGGCCGCACGGCCCGAATGTGACCTGGAGTACGCCCCATCATGCGCTTGGCCTCGTGGCCAACGGCGACCGGCTTGCCGTCAGAAACGTCAAGAGCAACCACCGACGGCTCGTTCAAGACAACGCCTTGACCGCGCACATAGATCAGCGTGTTGGCTGTTCCTAGGTCGATCGCTATATCTCGCCCGAGGGCCAGCGGGTTACTGCGGGCCATGGCCAGAGCCTCCTACGACGTGTGGTCCCTGCCAGAAAGCAGGAATCCCCGAAATGTTACAGATTGGGGAAGAAAATACTGATCTCGCGCTCGGCCGAGGCCAAGGAATCGCTGCCATGGACCAAGTTCTCGGTGAACAAGATGCCAAGGTCGCCACGAATGGTTCCGGGGGCAGCATTACGGGGATTGGTTGCGCCCATCATGTTGCGCACCACTTCCCAGGTGTTTTCGGGGCTTTCAAGCACCAAAGCAACCACTGGACCACGGGACATAAAGGCCACAAGTTCACCATAAAAGCCCTTGCCAACATGCTCTTCATAGTGACGAGCAAGGGTGTCGGCGTCGAGTTGGCGCAACTCCAAGGCCACAACGGTGAGACCTTTGGCTTCAAATCGGGACAAAACGGACCCGATGAGGCCGCGTTCAACGGTATCGGGCTTGAGAAGGACGAGAGTACGGTCAGACATGGACACCTACCCTACCGCCCAGTTCTCCTCCTACCTGTTCAGGCTGGTGGTTCGCGTCACGGCAGCAGTCGGCGAAGATATGGCCGAGCGGCACCGACCACATAGAGCGAACCGGTGATGAGCAAGGCATCGTCGGGACCGACTTCTTGCAACGCTCGATCAATCGCTGCTTCAACGCTGTTGACAGTGGCAACCTCGTCGCACCCCAACCGATTTGCGGCTTCGGCGACTTCTTGAGCAGGCAAACCCCGTGGCGAGGGGGCGGTACAACACACCACTAAGTCAAATTCATCGGCTCGTAGAGCCGACAACATGTCGTACGGATCGCGCCCACGCAAACAACCAATGACCAGAAGTCGACGCCCTGCAGGGTCGAAATCTTCAAAGAACACCGAAGCACACACGTCAGCACCCGCTGGGTTATGCGCCCCGTCAAGAATCACCAAGGGCTGGTGCCCCATCACTTCAAATCGGCCCGGCATCGAGACTTTGGAAAATGCCTCATCAATGACATCGGCGGCTAAGGGTCGCGCAAAGAAGGCTTCGACGGCAGTGATTGCCACGACTGCATTCTCGGCTTGGTGCCGACCATGCAACGGAACAAGGACTTCGGGATAAATCGTGGTCGGAGTTCGAACATCGATCATGCGTCCACCGAGTGCAAGTTGATTGGAATCAATTTCAAAATCTCGTTTGCGAACGAACAACGAAGCTCCCCCAGCGTTGGCGAAGATCTCCACGATTTCATCGTCGGTGTCACCACAGACCACGGCACTTTGAGGCTTAATGATTCCGGCTTTTTCACGAGCGATATCAGCACGAGTTGGCCCAGCAAACTCCATGTGGTCGAGACCAATGTTGGTGATGACCGCAACTTGAGCATCAACAACATTGGTGGCATCCCAACGACCCAACAGACCAACTTCAATCACCATCACGTCAACAGCCTCATCGGCGAACCAACGAAATGCCGCAGCGGTACAAATATCAAAGTAACCAGGCCGTTCGCCGGTGAGCATTTCTAAATCAGCAATCGCTGCAATCTGCTCGGCGAAGGCATCGTCGGGAATTGGTTCGCAATCAATAGTAAAACGCTCGTTGACTCGCTCAAGGTGCGGACTGGTGTACGTGCCAACGCGTAAACCACTTGCCATCAAGAGATGAGTAATCATCTGCGCTGTCGAACCTTTGCCGTTGGTTCCGGTGATATGTATGACCGGCGCACAATGTTGGGGTTCGCCCATGAGTCCGCACAGACGCGAAATCGTGTCGAGTGATGGCGAATCAATACGACCAGTTTTCTGATAACCAGCATGATCGTCGAGATACGCCAGAGCCTGCTGGTATGTCATGGCTTCAACCTTACGACTGAAATCAACTAGCGGCGCGACGCGGGCGAGCGACTCGGGCTGCTGAACGCATCACCAAAGTGGGTGGTGACTTCAGTTTGACCGTGTCAACATCGATAACGACCTTGGCCACATCGGCGCGACCGGGCAAGTCGTACATCACGTTCAACAGAGTCTCTTCAAGGATCGCTCGTAGACCTCGTGCACCAGTGCCGCGACCGAGAGCCTGCTCTGCAATGGCGTCAAGGGCTTCGTCAGTCAGTTCAAGTTCAACATCTTCAAACTCAAAGAACTTTTGGAACTGCTTCAGCAATGCGTTCTTCGGCTCAGTCAAAATCTTGATCAATGCTGGTTTGTCAAGACTGTGCACTGCGCCGACCATAGGCAATCGTCCAACAAACTCGGGGATCAAACCAAACGACAACAAGTCTTCTGGCAACACCTGAGCAAATAAATCGCCCGCATCTTTTTCGGCTTTGTTCTTTACCGTGGCATGAAAGCCGACGCCCTTGTGACCAATGCGCTGCTCAATGATTTTGTCAAGACCAGCAAATGCTCCACCACATATGAACAACACATTCGTGGTGTCAATCTGAATGAATTCTTGATGCGGGTGCTTGCGTCCACCTTGTGGTGGAACCGAGGCAACAGTTCCTTCAAGAATTTTCAACAGCGCCTGTTGCACACCTTCGCCCGACACATCGCGAGTAATGGAAGGGTTCTCGCTCTTGCGTGCCACCTTGTCGATTTCATCAATGTAGATAATGCCGGTTTCGGCTTTCTTCACATCAAAGTCAGCAGCTTGAATTAATTTGAGCAAAATGTTTTCAACGTCTTCACCGACGTATCCCGCCTCGGTGAGCGCAGTTGCATCAGCGATAGCGAACGGCACATTGAGCATGCGCGCCAAGGTTTGTGCGAGGTGAGTCTTGCCACATCCAGTTGGACCAAGTAACAAAATATTGCTCTTCGCTAACTCAACTTCATCACGACGCGAAATACCAGTTTCTTTTTGGTACTGCAGTCGGCGATAGTGGTTATACACCGCGACGGCTAAAACTTTTTTCGCCTGATCTTGTCCAACGACATAGTCATCAAGGAACGAGGAAATTTCACGGGGCTTAGGTAGTTCTTCCAAACGAAGATCGGCGGCTTCGCCAACTTCTTCCTCGATAATTTCATTGCAGAGGTCGATGCACTCGTCGCAGATGTACACGCCAGGTCCGGCAATAACCTTTTTGACCTGCTTTTGCGACTTACCGCAAAACGAGCACTTAACGATCTCGCCTGTGTCACCAAACTTTGCCACGACTACCCAACCTTTCGCCCCACAGCCTTACACATTTGGGGGCTTCAGTGGTTGGATGCCCACTGGCTATGTGCCACAGCGGCAACGATGGGAATTCAGCGAATGGGACCAGTGCGGTCAACGGCTGATCGTGATGAGATGACATCGTCGATGATTCCGTAGGCCAAAGCCTCGTTTGCTTCCATCACAAAGTCACGATCGGTGTCTGCGTGAATACGTTCACGAGGCTGACCAGTGTGCTCCGACAAGATTTCTTCCAGGATGTCACGCATCCGGAAAATTTCTTTGGCAGCGATTTCAAGGTCGGTCACTTGGCCGTAGCCGACTTGACCATACGGCTGGTGCAACAACACTCGGCTGTGTGGCAATGCCAGACGCTTGCCCTTCGTGCCGGCAGCCAACAAAACAGCAGCGGCACTGGCGGCTTGACCTAAGCAGATCGTGGCGATGTCATTCTTGATGAACTGCATCGTGTCGTAAATCGCGAACAATGCCGTGATATCTCCACCAGGGCTATTGATGTAGATGTTGATGTCCTTATCGGGGTTTTCACTCTCAAGGTGAATCAACTGGGCGCACACCAAGTTGGCAATGGTGTCATCGATGGGTGTGCCGATGAAAAGAATGTTTTCCTTCAGCAAACGGCTGTACAAGTCGTAGGCGCGCTCGCCGCGACTCGTCTGTTCGACAACTGTCGGAACGTAATAGTTGAAAGCCTCGAGGTTCATGTTGTTCCTATCAGTCTTTTTCAGAAGGGTCGTTGTCTGAATGATCATGGTCTGAGTGATCGTGATCTGAATGTTCATGGTCTGAATGATCATGATCGTGGTCATGATTGTGATCGGCTTCTGAGTGACCGATCACGACATCATTGTCAAGAGTCTTGCCGCTGGGGTCAACGTATTCAACGCGGTGAATCAACCAGTCGAGAGCCTTCGACTTGCTAATTTCTGCAGCCAAATCAACGACTGCATCATTGGCTTGATAAGCCGCGCGAACCTGATCGACGCTAATGAAGCGGATCTTCTTGTTCTTGGGCGAACCCGCCATCTGGTGTTCGCGCACTGCTTGCTCGTTGGTGCGATCGGCCATTGATTCAAATTCTCGTTCGATTTCGTCTTCGGATGCGTCAAGCGCCTCGGCCTTCACAACAGCACGCAATGCGAGGTCGACCTTGACAGCCTTTTGGCTTTGTGGACGCAAACCTTCAACAAATGACTGCGCATCTTGACCAGTGGCTTGCATCCACTGATCGATGTTGATGCCTTGCGACTGGAATTGGCGAATAGTGTTTTCGACTCGGCGCTGCAAATCGGCAGCAACCATGGCTTCCGGTGTTTCAATTTCGGCAAGAGCGACCAATGCGTCGGTCACTTTTTCAACGACGACATTGCGCACCTGATTGAGGCGGTTCGTTGTGAGCCGCTCAACCACTGATTCGCGCCATTCGGCGACAGTAGTGAAACCATCAATGTTTTCGTTGACCCACGCATCATCAAGATCGGCCACGACGAGTTCTTGAACCGAGTTCAAAGTGACTGCGAAGTCAGCTTCTTCTTGAGTACCTGAAGGAGTGTCGGAGAATGTGAACGACTCGCCAGCCGACTTACCAATGAGTTGTTCGTCGAACGACGGGGCAACCCACTTTTTGCCGATTTCATAAGACCAGTCATCAACAGCAAGACCCACTACTGGTTCACCATCGCGCGACCCAACCAGATCGACGACGACAAAGTCGCCTTCTTTGGCCGCCCGCTCGATCGTGGTCAACTTGCCCAAGCGACGACGCTCGGTGTCAAGAACATCATCGACTTCTTGATCGGCCACATCAATCGCGGGTACTTCAACGCGCAAACCGCCATAACCAGGAAGGGTGATGACTGGACGAACTTCACAAGTCGCATCAAACGACACGGGACCAGATTCTTGGCCACCCACAATGTCAATTTCGGGAGTTGCGATGATGTCCACGTTGTGTTCACGCACGGCGCGACCCAAGTACTGCGGCACTGCGTCGCGCAAAGCTTGTTCACGAGCGGCAGCGATGCCGATACGAGCCTCCAAAACTTTACGAGGGGCCTTACCAGCACGGAAGCCCGGCAAGCGGACCTCTTGAGCGATCTTGGCAAAAGCGGCGTCTATGTCAGTGGCAAAATCAGCCTCATCCACAAGGACCGAGAGCTTGACTTTGTTGCCTTCGAGGGGTTCACATGTCGTCTTCACAGAGTGCCGAGTGTATCGGCGAGGTGGCAGAGAGGACCTACGAAGGGACAGGATTGATGTATGTTGGAAAACACACCCCAGTGAAGTCAGGATGAAGTCATGAAGTCGCCGTTTAAGCCCATCTGGAAGCCCCACGCTCTGGCCACGCCCCATGCTGAGCAGATTTCGTTACGAATCAAGGACAAGGTAGTCGCCACCACCGATTTGGCTGACGTCCCCGCTGGTACCGAGGGCAAAGTTCTTCTCGCTAACGGCTTCAACTGGCAGCGCTACCGAATTCTTTTCAACAACGGTATTGAACTTGGCGATCTTGATGCCCGCCACATCGCCCCCATCGGCCGGGCTGCCAAGCGCATTGCCAAGGCCGATTCTCGAGCCTAAAGCGGCTCTTAATTACGCCTCGGGCTTGTTTTTAGAGAATTCAAGGCGGGTCGCGAATACCGCAGCCTCAGTCCGACGCTCCATATCGAGTTTCGACAACATGTTGCTCACGTAATTTTTGACCGTCTTTTCAGCGAGGTGGAGACGTTGACCGATTTGTCGGTTGGTGCATCCTTCGGCAATCAAATCCAGGATTTTGCGCTCTTGCTCGGTCAGGCGGGACAATCTTTCGTCTTCGGGAGTTGGTTCACGTAAACGCTTCAAAACCCGTCCGGTAACAGCTGGGTCGAGCAAAGACTCTCCCAGAGCAACTCGTTTCACCGCGGTCACTAACTCGTTTCCACGAATTTGTTTCAAGACATATCCAGATGCTCCGGCCATGATTGCTTCAAAGAGCGCCTCATCGTCGCTGTACGACGTCAACATCAAACAAAACACATCAGGAAACTCGCTGCGAACTTCACGACACACTTCAACTCCGTTGCCATCAGGTAGCCGAACATCAAGAATCGCGACTCGCGGTTGACAGGCCTTAATGCGTGGCAGTGCTTCGGCGGCTAAACCTGCTTCACCGACTACTTTGACTTCGCCACTTGCCTCAAGTAACGCACGCACACCTTGTCGCACGACCTCATGATCATCAAGAAGAAAAACTGGGACACGCATCGGCACAGGGCAAGTCTGCCCGATATCCACGCAACGAAGCAGGGACTATAGTCCCAACATTTGTCATCGCTGAATGATTTTCCGAAATGAGGTCAATTCTCAGCATACGATCAAGCAATGGAGACGAAGTATGACTACCGAGCACCCCTTGCCTGAGGTCCTCACCGACGCCATCTTGCGTCAAGCGGTCATTCACAGCCCAGATGGACTCTTACTTTGTAATCATGACGGAACAATTCGCTTCGTTAACGAAGCGCTTTGTGAAATGACCGGATATTCAGCTCTTCAGTTGGTGGGCCAACGCGTTGAGATGCTGGTTCCAGTGCTTGAACGCGATACCCATGTTCGGCGCCGTGAGGGATACATCGAATCACCCCATTCACGACCAATGGGTCGTGGACTCACCTTGGCTGCAGTTCGCTCTGATGGAACAGAAGTTGCTGTCGAAATCAGTTTGTCTCCTGTTTCTTCCCCTATGGGCGCAATGACTATCGCCTCAATTCGCGATATCACTGATCGCCTAGCTGATGCGGAACGTTTGCGTGCAACCCGCGAAATGCTGACGTTGTCAAGCGAACGCGAACGAATTGCTCGCGACTTACACGACACCGTTTTGCAAAGACTTTTCGGACTCGGACTTGAACTTCAAGCAATGGCAATGAAGCAATCTGGTTTGCCAGATAGCGAATCAACAGTTGCGCGACTCGAAACATCTGTTGATGAGATCGACCACATCATCAAAGAAATTCGCACCAGCGTTTTCACATTGGGTGCGGCCCGTCGTGAGGGATCGCTCGGTCAAGAAATTGGCGACATTCTTGCGCAGTCCGCTCGGGTCCTTGGTTTCTCGCCTCGCTTGCGTATCGAAGGTGCGCTCGAGCACATGGTCTCTGGACCTTTACGTATTGACCTCACTGCATCGTTGCGCGAAGCCCTCGCTAACGTCGCTCGCCATTCACATGCCACATTGGTATCCGTTGAGTTGGTTGTTCAGGGTTACACCTTGACCATGAGGGTCATTGATAACGGCGTTGGTATCGCTCAAGATGCGCAATCAAGTCCAGGAAACGGTTTACGAAACCTCAGCACGCGCGCTGAGGCGCACGGTGGAACCTGCGCGTTAATCCCGATTGAAAGTGGCGGAACGCTTGTTGAGTGGATCGTGCCCGTCGTTTAAGCCTCGTTACTAGTTCCATGGTTCATAATTTAATAGTTGGGACTTAGGTCCCTAGAGGACCTAACTGAAATCCCTGCGAACCTTGTCGAAATAGCGAGCAAGGTGGTCGTATGAATAAAGATGACCGTTCCGTATTGATGTGGGGTTCTTTCGGTGTGGCTATTGCTGCGTTGTTTGTAGCCATTGCGAGCATGACTGGATTAGGCGACAACGGTTCATCTACTTCGACGGATTCGGGCAATGGTTCAGCGGTTGTTGATATTCAACTTTCTGAATTCGCCATTACTCCGGCATCTATCGTTGTCCCACCAGGCGCAGTCAAATTGCGCGTGACCAATATCGGGTCAATCGTGCATAACTTCTCGGTTCCGTCATTGGGGAAAAAGACTCGCGACATCAATCCAGGCGGGACCGAAATTCTTGATCTCGGAACTGTTACCGAAGGGGCCATGGATGTGCTGTGCGAAATCGCTGGACACGCTAGTTCTGGAATGGTCGGCACTCTTTCGGTGACGTCTGGCGGCGCTCCGACCGACTCTGGCACCACGGACGACGGTCTACACGGATTTGCTAACTGGCAAGAAATGGACCAAGGCATGGAGGTACGTGCCAAGGCTTTCCCCGCCGCGACTATGGGCGAAAAAGGCGGTCAACTTTTTGAGCCGATCGTCGAAGCCGATGGCACCAAGGTCTTTAACATCACGGTCAAAGAAGTTGATTGGGAAGTAGAACCAGGCAAGATCGTCACAGCCATGACGTACAACGGCACGGTTCCCGGCCCAGAAATTCGGGTCAACGTTGGCGACAAAGTGCGAATCGTTGTCACCAATGAACTCCGCGAGTCAACCTCGGTTCACTTCCACGGAATTCGAGTTCCGAATAAGTACGACGGTGTTGATCCGTACACCCAAAAGCCAATCATGCCTGGGCAAACATTCACCTATGAGTGGACCACAGTTGAGCCCGCGGTCGGCATCTATCACTCGCACCACGACGCTCAAGCCCAAATTCCTGATGGATTGTTCGGATCGTTCATGGTGGGCGAAATACCCATTCCTGATGTATTGAAGGAAAAGGGCTACACCCAAGTCGACAAAGAAGTCACGATGACCTTGAACGACTCGGGAGCGATTGGTTTGTCACTCAATGGAAAGTCCTTCCCCGCAACCGAGGCGTACACATTGCGTCTCGGCCAAGTCATGATGGTTCATTACCAAAATGAAGGACTCATGGGCCACCCGATGCACATGCATCAACCGGTTGGCTGGATCGTCGCCAAAGACGGCGTGCCATTACTTGTGCCGCAACCTGCGGACACGATTTGGGTCTCACCAGGCGAGCGCTACACCGTGCTCTATAAGGCCGTCGACCCAGGCGTGTGGGCTTGGCACTGTCACATCCTGAGTCACGCTGAAGGCCCGCAAGGCATGTTCGGCATGGTGACGGCGTTGATCATCACGCCGTAGCACGACCGCTCAAGATCACAGAAAGTGGCAGTGAACCGCCACTTTCACCTAGTCTCTTTTCATGTCTTCGTCTTCTAGCGCCGCCACCACCATCTCGCTTGACGGGCGTCGCGAACGCGGTGCTCGAAACAAAGAGGCCGTGGTATCAGCGCTGCTTGAGCTCTACAGCCAAGGCGAAGTTCAGCCACCAGCCGCGCGGATCGCCGAAATGGCCGGTGTTTCTGAACGTTCGGTATTCCGCTACTTCGACGACATGGAAGACCTTGCAAGTTGTGCGATCGCCGTGCAATGGGATCGAATTCGCGATTTATACGAGACTCTCGATAGTTCCGGCGATCTCACCAAGAGAATCAACTCAATCGTTGACCACCGACTGAAGTTGTACGACAAAGTAGGCGGCGTCATGCGTGTTGCCGTCGTAGCCGCTAATAAATCGCAGGTCGTTGCGATGGCCGTGAAAGAGCGACGACAAATGATGGGTCGTCGAGCCTTGCAACAGTTTGAAAATGAATTGAAGTCAACGAGCGATATTGAAAACAAAGAGCGAATCCTTGACTACACGTTGTCACTTGAAAACATCATCTATCTCAAAGAGGCCCTTGGGCTTTCGCACAGCAAGGTTCGCGAAACTTTGACTGCGGCCATCACAACACTTTTCGCGAACTGAAATACTCCTGATCGTTCACGACAGATATTCAAACTTGCGACGCCAATCGTCAAGAGCAACATCTAGTTGAACTGGCGCGACGGGTGGCGAAATGAGATAGCCCTGGGCCGCGTCACATCCGAGATCGCGCACCATACGGAATTGATCAACTGACTCAACTCCTTCAGCAACGACCTGCAGTTGCAATGAGTGACCAACATCAATTCCGGATCGCACCATCGGGTCAGGTTCATCGGCGTTGATATCGAGACGATTGACCATCGCGCGATCAATCTTTAGTTCAGTAAACGGAGCGACCAACAATCGTTCGTAGTTACTCGTGCCGGTTCCGAAGTCGTCAACCGACAGTTTGAAACCGGCAATTCGTAAACGAGTCAAGATTGAAAGCGCCGGCGCAACATCGGTGATTGGAGCAGTTTCGGTGACTTCGAATGTCCAACGTTCAGCAGGCGCCGCTTCAAGCAAAATCTTTTGGGCTCGACGTGGCAATTCTTCGTCATCTAAATCTAAGACAGAGATGTTGATGGAGATATCCGGCATTGATGCCAACGCACGGTAGCGCTTACGATCACGGGCTGCCATCGACATCACGATGTCAAGCAGTTCACCGGTTCGACCTTCTTGCTCAATCAGTGCAACAAAGATTGCCGGTGACACATCACCATGTTCAGGGTGGCGCCAACGCACCAATGCCTCAACGCCCAACGCTTCGCCGCTACGAGTAGAAACCTTGGGCTGATAGGCCAATTGCAAGAAATCTGGTTGCAATAGCAAGTTCGCATCGATGATGACTTTGGGGCCCGTCGGGTCAACACCCATTTCAGAAACTTGCGACAGCTCGAGCATCGCTGTCTTCAAAACATCCAACGAGAAGGGTTTCGCAAAGGTGCCCAGTACTCGCAGTTTGTGCATTTCAGCAATTCGACCTGCCGTGTCCAACAATGATTGGTCGGCGCCACTCACCAAAATCACGGGCATTCCTCGATGCGTTGCCCCGAGTTTGCTCATCACTTCAATGCCGTCCATCTCACCAAGGGAAAGGTCAAGGACAACAAGATCAAAACGCCCGACTATTGCGGCCTCAATCTCACTTGGGCTACTGGCCGACGTCGCATCAAACCCTGCAGACTCAGCGACTGCGACAATCAATTCACAAATTGCTTCTTCGTCATCAATGACAAGAACTTTTGGCGTATCACTCATGACTTTTCACCACCCTCACTATCCTCACCGTCACGCGCTTCGGCAATTAACGGCGACAAGGCGTTGTACAAATCTTCACGCGAGAATGGCTTAGCCAAAGTCCGCTCGCCTTGTTCTTGCAATTCTTTCATACTCGCCGAGTAACCAGTCATAAAGATCACCGCAAGATCGGGAACAATTGCGACTGCAAGACGGGCCAATTGAATTCCGTCCATCTCTTCACCGAAGTTTGCATCCGAGACCAATACGTCTGGTTCAAATGTTTCGATGAGTTCAAGTGCAGCTTTGGGTGATGTTTCAAAACGAGCATCAACACCCATATCAATAAGCCACGAAGCCACCATTTCGGCCAGAGACTGTTCATCATCGGCAACAACGACACGGCGACCCGAACGTCGTTGTACCGCCCGCTCATCGGTCTTCACCGATCCGGTATGAATCGGCAGGCTCAGAGTCACGGTCGTGCCAACTCCGAGACGGCTCTCTAAGTACGCCGTGCCGCCACTCTGTTTAGCGAATGCATACACCGTGGCGAGACCAAGACCGGTTCCACTGCCGGCCCGTTTCGTAGTGAAGAACGGTTCAAAGGCACGAGCAACTACGTCTGCTGGCATGCCCTTACCATCGTCGGCAACTGAGAGTTCTAACGTTTGAGTTTCTGGCACCTGTCGTGCCGAGATCTTCAAGGTTCCCGTCGGACCCATTGCATCACGTGAGTTGAAAGTGAGATTCAAAATGCAACTCGACAAGCGACCCGCATCAACCATGAGCTGCACGTTGGGATCTGGAATATCAATTTCAACTTGTCGTCCCGCGCCAAGTGCTTGCTTCATCAGTGGCAAGAGTCCTTTCACCAGATCAGACAAAGTGACCGCACTCTCTTCAAGCGGCTGACTACGTGCCACTGCAAGTAACGACTTCGTGATTTCAGCGCCACGTTCGACAGCCGACATCGAGCGTGAAACAAACTTAGACAACTTCTCATCGTTCGCAATGGTGTCATTCATCGCCATCAACTGCAGATTGCCAAGGGTGACGAAGAGCAAGTTGTTGAAGTCGTGAGCTAACCCACCAGCCAAAGCACCAAGTGACTCCATCCGCTCGGATTGTGACGAACGCATCGCCAAACTGCGACGTTCAGTCGAATCGGTTGCGTGCAAAAAGCCCACGCGGTCATTTGACATTCCGTGAATGGGGTACGCCTCAATCTCAACGATGCGCATCGAACTATCGAGATCGTCTTCGCCTAGTTCGGCACGGGCAACTTCGCCGTTCAATGCTTGTTGCAATGCATCAATGACGAGTCGCGCTCGACCCGAATCGGGAATTAGCCCAAAAATCGCGGTGACATCAAGCCCAGGAATTGCACCTGGGAATTCATTACGAACTTCTTGGTTCGCCGCTAACACCTTCAGCGATTCATCAAATACAACTGATTTGCCCGGTGTTGCGTCAAGTGCTGCCTCGAGCAATAACTCTCGGCGACGACGTTCAAGGAACAGCCGATGCTGAGCGTTCGCCCCTTGCAGGAGAACTATGAGCATCGCCAACCCGAAGAGAATTTCAATACCCAACACCAGAACAGTTGAGCGAGTCTCAACACCGAAATTCGCCATCGGGCTTGCAGTAAACCGCAGGCGCAGATCGCTAATGACGCCATCGCTGGAAGCTGACTGTGAAGGTTCTGACTTGTTGTCACCCTCAACCCAGAGCGATGTTGAAATCTCGTTATTTGCGATGTCAGCAATTTCAATTTGCACATCGTCAACGAGTCCACTGAACGCGGCCATTCCCGAATGCAAGAGTTCGGGGATTGAATACGACACGACGACGAATTGTTGAGACGGAGATTCATTTACCGGAAGGGCGAAGTAGATATTCGGCTCAAAGGTTGAAGTCGACAACGCAATATCTTCAATCCCGAGTAACTGCACTTCGTTGTTTTGTGTTGAATCAAGAATTGCCCCACCAAATTTAACGACGGCAGTTTTGAACGAGCTCACACTTGGCGCTTCAAGCCGACTCAACGACTGGTCAACTGATAAGAAACCATTTGCTTGAACGCTGACAAGCGCGGCAACCGAGATTTCAGATTGACCGAGAACCAGTGTTTGTAATTGTTCTTCAAACCGAGTTGGATCCTGGACGATGACTTCATCAGAGTTTTTGACTTGCAATGTCAACATTGACAACTGCTCGGCCGTCGACTCAAGAAACCCTGTTTGTGCTGCTTCAGCAACGAACGTCAGGTTGTCCTCGTCTTGACGTTGCCAAACCTGTCGCGTAATTGCGATCGCAACCAAAGTCATCAAGACAATGACTAACGGAGCCAGCAATTCTGCGGCAATTGATTTGTCATAGCGAAACCAGTGAGTGCTTTTGCGCGACGCGATGATGGCCGCGATCACCGCAGCAATCGCGATGCCAATACTTTGACTCGCCGTTGACATCGCGACATCACCGTTGACCCATGAAACCACCAAAGTTTCGCTCAACCCACCAAAGACCGAAGTGACAGCCACCCCACCCAAGAATTTCCAGATCCGATTTGCTGGAGTGGCAGGCTCAACCCGAGAGATGGTGCGTTCAATCGCCACGAACAACGCCAGTGTTTCAAGAATTGCCAACACACCAACCGCAACCAAGGCCCCCAAATGACCATCGACAACTGACCGTTCGGCGGCATTACCCAGCAAGAAATAAGCTGCACTTTGCCCGATCAGGCCAGCGATCAGGGCACCGCGTCCCCAGAAAAACCCTGCCGCGACCACCACAGCCATAGAAAAACGAACGTCAAGGGTCCCCGTCACAGTTGACCATGCGGATGCGACCGAGAACGCAAATGTGATGAGGAAGCGCACGAACGGTGTTCTCATTAACTGAACACTCCGTTCATGGGAGGAAGATCACGAAATTGGTCGATATTTGATCGTACGCCGAGACAACTCGCCGACGAGACCATTTCCGCTGGTGACACGAGGTACAATTTTGCTCCTCGGGGAGTAGCGCAGTTGGTAGCGCACCTGCTTTGGGAGCAGGAGGCCGGGAGTTCGAGTCTCCTCTCCCCGACCAATTCACTTTATTGTCTCGGCAAATTATCTTGTGCCGTCCCGTTCAGTCACAAACCCGCGGCGTTTATATGTCAGTGTTGAGCATGAGCATTTCCGACATCTCCATTAACACTCTGTCCGGTCAACCCACATCGCTTGGCGGCCTTGGTGCCAAAGTCATGTTGGTCGTGAACGTCGCGAGCAAGTGCGGCTTGACCCCGCAGTACACCGGTCTTGAGGCGTTGCACGAAAAGTACGCCGCCCAGGGTTTCAGCGTTGTCGGTGTTCCATGCAATCAGTTCATGGGCCAAGAGCCCGGCTCACCCGAAGAGATCGCCACTTTCTGTTCAACGACCTACGGCGTGACTTTCCCGTTGCTCGAAAAGATCGATGTGAATGGCGATAACCAACACGCGATCTATCAGCAGCTCAATGCCGTCGCCGATGCCGAAGGCGTGAACGGCGACATTCGTTGGAACTTCGAAAAGTTTTTAGTCAGTGGTTCAGGAGAAATTCTCGGTCGCTTTAGTCCGATGATCACACCTGAAGACCCAGCATTGGTCGCGGCGATTGAATCACACCTGAAATAGTTTTCAGGTCAGTTACCGCTAGTCGTGAATCCAGACTTTGGCACCTTGCGGTAACAAGTTTTCGAGCCAAATCAAATCCATCACTGGGTTCGCGACTCGAATACAACCATGTGAAGCCGGATACGCCGGAATACTGCGTGAGCCGTGTACCGCTATTCCACCGACAACAAACTTCGGGCGATACAAGATTCCGAGAGTTCCTTCGTAGACCTTTTCGTCGCGCTCTTTATAAATCTTGAAGTCGCCCACTGGAGTAATTGCTACTCCGGTCGCACGACCACCTGTCCTTTGATCTTCTTCGTCATAGTCCTTACCGTTACCAGTTGACACGTTGAACGTGTAGACCACCTTGCCGTCGCGGACAACAAAGGCAATCTGTTTGGCTTTATCTACTTCAAAGAAGTCACCAGTAGTGCGACCAGCAACGGGCTTGCACTGTGTGGTGTTGAGAAATGCCGCGGTCGTCGCATCGACGACCGATGTCGCGGTGAGACCAGTCCACTTTTGAAATGCCATGACGGCTTGTTTGGTTGACAATCCGTATTCGCCGTCGATGCCGGCATTCCAAAAGCCCAGTTCGAGAAGGCGGTATTGAAGACGCTTCACGGCGTCTGGACCAGAACCAGTGCGAATTGGACCGACTGGCCATGTGGCAACACCTACGCAACCAATGGTTGTCGCTTGCACCACTTTGTTGCGAACGGCGTGAGTTGCTGCTTGCGGGCTACCGACATACCAACCAGAGATATCCGCGATGAGTTGCCCACCACCTTCGGTGAATACATCGAATCCTCGTGCTGAAACGGGAACAATCGCATGACTCGCCACAGTTTGATTTGAATAGATCGTGTTCGTTGTACTGGTCGTGCGTGAGGTTGATTCGGTTGGAGAACTACCAGCTGGAGTGACCGACACATAACCAGCCAAGAAAGCGTCAGTGATCGTTGTGTTCATGGCAACAGCGGCGATATTTGAATGAGCAAGTTGAGTTTGAACATCTACTTCAACCGAGCCAGTTCCGGCGATCCGACCCGTGGCGCGCGTATCAAGAAAACGCGACGGAGAATCCAGGGGAACAAATAGTCCCTCTGTCGATGCGGCTGCGCTACTACCTGTGAATGAACCGATGAGATCAACGATCAAGTGACCGCCACCTGAAGAGAAAACATCTATCTCACCGTTTTGATTGACGCTGACAATCACTTGGTTGGCCGAAATCGCACCGATCGTGAACGAATTGAGATTTGACGAATCAGGTTTGACATTTCCCTTTGGGAATATCTGCCAGTAACCCTCACTCAAGCCAATCACTGTGACACCCAGAACTACTGCGCTAGTACCGATTGAATCTGGAACTGAAATGGTTCGCGTTTCTCCGGCAATCATCACTGAAGCGTTTCGCGAGTCATAGATACGCGTTGGTGCAGGGCGACTCACTAGGCGGCCCGAGGAAGATGATGGAGAGGAAGTTGCCGACGGCGTGTAGTAGCCCACGAGGTCAACAACAACATGACCACCAGCGCTTGAATACACGCTGATGCCACCATTTACCACCGGCACTGTGACCAAGTTGGGGACAGCGACTACTCCCCCGTAAGTCGAGATGTAATCGTCGATGTTTAACTGCGATGCGTTTGGTCGTGATTGACCCTTGGGCCATAACGTCCAATAGCCGGGCGCAGCAGGTCCGACCACGGTGACGTTGACGACAGCGGCTGTAACCGACGCATTGAAGAGAACACCAATCGGACCAGTGAGCATGATGGCCCTCGTTCCGCCAGCCTCAACAATTGATTGACCAGGGTCGCGAGTATCAAGCACGCGTTGCGACTGTGGCAGAAGAACAAACGATGAAGCATTTGCCGGCACATCGGTTGCTAATGCCGCTGGGGCCAACTCAGCATTAGCGACCGTGGCTGCGCTCGCATGTTGACCACTGAAACCAAGTGACAAGAACACGCTGGCACCCGCCAAAGCAAGTGGAACGCATTGCCTCATTAGTGCCCAAGCTGTTTTCACATGCGTCAGGCTAACGAAACTCAATCAAATATGTTGCCGACACCACTTACAACCTGCGGTTTAGGGAAAGGGTGGAACCTGTCTACATTCAACTTGACAAGATCTGCCTGTCTAAATTCTTGGCGCTTGAGTCTCTACAGATCTCAGCAATTCTTCGGACATCTCAGAAAGATGTGTAAAGAATTGTGCAAGTGCCGAAGGCTCTTGGCTGTCGAGTTAATCGTCAAAAGTACGAAAACCGAAATAGTTCATAATGGCGCTGCAATTCATATAGGTGCACGAATCAATGGTTGGACCTCCGACAACTTTTGCGTGCACAGTGAGCGTTCCACTTGGCAACGTAACGCGTGGACTTGTCAGAAATACGATTCCAGCAGCCGTTTCAGGAGTGTTTTGATCGGCACATACCTCGGATTCTTCAATTGGCCCATCGGTAGATGAATTAATACGAAAACAAACCTTCAAGTCTCTTGTAATTGTGTTAACCCCAACTTCCAAGACGACCTCGGCGTTGCTTGAGTATCGTCCCGGTTCAACTGGAGCTCCAAAAAACCCATCCGGATCTCCAAATGCGTAATTGTGCCAATCCGAATAGTTTTGGCCATCTACGCTATATGTCACTCCCGCAATTGGTTTTAAAGGGAAGAGTCTTTCGCCTGTTTGCAAACGAGAGACATCCTCGGACAGATTGTCTGTCATGTAGGCGGTGACATCGATAATGAGGTCTACCGTGCCCGAATAGTTATAAACATCAAAAGAGCCGTTTCGGAGCAAAGTCGTAGCGGCATTGAAGGAAACCTGATTCGGCGTGGGGTTGAGCGTCGATGCCTCAGGTCGTTTTTCATTCGTTGGGAAAATGGTGATGAAGGTATCGCTTGACGTGGCATTCAGTGCTGTGATGTTGAGAACTAAACCAACAGCGTTGGAAGGGATTGTGGAGAGCCCAGACGCTTGAACCGTTCTCGTTTCTTCCGCACCCCACGGCGCCTTTGTTCCGCCATAAGCAAAAGTGCCTTCACGAGTATCCACGATTCTTACAGGAGATATTGCGGTAGTCGTCAGGTCGTTCGAAGAAGACACAAAGGACGATGAAGCATTCGCAACTTTTGAAATTGGAGATAACGGTACTATCGGCGTATCGGCAACAGCTCGAGTGGAGTCAGCGGTCAATCGTCCACCAATTGCGCCACCTAAAATGGCAATAACCAAGAATCCAAGTTTGGATAACAAAACCCAACCGCCATTTGGCGAAGTCTTTTGATCAATTTCAAAACTCATTTCACTCCAATGCTTTCCAAATTTATGATGCGCGCACGCGTGTCTTAAGTCCAATTCTTAAACAACTGTCATGTCATATCTTTACTCACCACCAACAACGACCCGTCGCCCACAACCAGCGCGCCATACGCAGAAGACTTTTCTGCACTATGTCCTGGACCCCGTTTGCCGGTCCACCTGTTATGTGGCTAACACATTGCTTTCGGTCCGCCATTTGGTGGCGTACTCGACCGGGGTCAGATAGGAAAGCGCACTGTGTGGGCAGTAATGGTTGTAGTTGTTGCAGTGTTCTTCGAGCATAAAACGGATTTCCCACATCGAATCAAACACTTCGCGGGCCAGGAGTTCGTCTCTGAGTCTTGAGTTGAATGATTCGATACGACCGCTCTGCTGTCGTTCATTCAACGGTGAACCTGGATGCATGGGGCGACGAGGACGAGGGTGAGGGTGACACCAAGACGAGCGTCGATCGTGACGTTCCGCTTCACCACCACCTGGCTCGCCGCCGGCGTCCCGATCGGCGAAGTAGCTCGGCGTCTCGGGCACAGTCCCGAGGTGTTGTTGTCGACGTACGCCGGAGTGCTGATCGGCGACGGGCACACCTCGAACGTCCGCATCGAACAGGTTTTGGCCACATAGCGGCGTTCGCTGCCTTGACATTCGTCGTGCAGCTGGGCGGGGACTACGCCGTCGATACAACGGCTCGTGGAGGATCATCCGGGCAGGGCTGGAACAACACGCCGCCGGACTCGAGGAGGTGCTTCGGGCTGAGCGCGTCGAAGTTCGACATCTCCGGTCGATGCTCGACCAGAGTCAGCGCTCTCTCGACGAGGCCCTCCGGCAACTCGCCGACTCCCAGTCGGTCCGCGAGCTCCTCGCTGGTTCGAATTCTTTCAGACTAGGAAACCTCATCGTCCAGCCGATCAGCAAGTTGTCGGCATTCGCCCGCTGGGCTCTCCACTGGTGAATGCTCATGGCCCGAGAACCCAGGTCACGGGCGACAGGATGACCGTCGTCAGGTCAGGCGAAGCCGTCGAACCGTGATCGAGGAATCTCCGATCGGACCCCGGTCACCGACTTGATGCGCAGAACGCGCACGAGGAACCATCGGAGGTACCGCTGCAGGAACTTCGGCAGTTCGAGAGTTGCTTTCCGCCAGCGGAGGAGCCGGTATCGGCGGTTCGCCATCAGCCGCTGTTTCCGTACGAGTTCGTGCTGGAACTTCGCCACCTCACGGCGAGGGCGACGACCACCCGAGTTCTCGTTCGGACCGCGTAGGTCCGGTGTGTGGAGCCCAAGTTCCCGGCGATGGTCGGCATAGGCGTAGGCGAACTCACCGAATACCACGCGGTCTGTCTGTGATTCTCGGATCTCCTCCTCGCCGACCTGCGTCGAACGGCATCGTCCCATCTCGACGAGTCTGGCGTGGATGTCCTCTGCATATGCCGTGCGGCAGACCACGAGGGAGATGCCTGTCTTCGTGAACAGGGTCGAGGGCAGCCATGCGTCGCCCACGACGAGGTCGGCGAGGAAGTTGCCGTGATTGATGCAGAGGTGGCATCTCGAGGTGTTGAAGTGGCGGTCGAAGGCAACCTGATAGCTGAAATCCACGCGCCGGCTGGCTGAGTGGGTCGAGCCGTCACGCGTGGTGAGGCTGAACTTGCCGACCGGCCCGCCACCCCGGTAGGACACGGCCGAGATCTCGGACGGCTCGTAGCCGAGGTACTCGCCCATCGCCTCGATGCTGTGGTGGGAGTACTGCCACCCACACAGCAGTCCGATGGTCAATGTGAGTCGATCTCTCAGATCCGGACGGAACTGTCGTACGTAGGCGTACAGACCTTCGAGTTGACAGGGGATGGCGATCAGCGCAAGCCGGCCAGGTGTCTCCTGGAGCAGTTGTAGCGCCGGTGTCTGTCGCAGGTTGTGGTAGATGCTGCCAGGTAACTCATCGATCTCGCTCACGTCGGTGATCAGCCGCGCTGCGAAGTCGATCCCGTCGACGTGGTCGAGGGCGATCACTCCGTCGACCTCACCGGACTCGATGAGGAGACGGAGGATCTCCTTGATGATCCCGCCTGAACTGGCGCGAATGTTGCGGTCGACATCGGTGCTCTGGGTGAGATGAACCGACCGTACGACGCCGTACGGGCCGACCGACTCTCCCGGGAATAGGTACTCGTGTAAGCCAGGGTAGTCGACGGCGATGGCAGGACAGACCGATGCCGCCTCGGCTCCCCCATCTGTCGATGGCGCGAAGATCAACGACTGAGGATCGAGCACCAACTCCACGGGTTGCGGCACCATCTCGCAGGCCCCACAACCGATGCACATCCCTGAATCGATGACCGCCTTTAAGTTGTTCATCGCGTGACTCCCATAACTTCAGCCATCCGAGCGAAGTTTATCTCGGACCGGGCCGTCACCTCGGGCAGTGCCCGGGCGATCGCGGCTGTGATCTGCTCACGGCGCGCCACCTCGGCGGCGACAGCTGACGCCAGTGCCGAGGGGTCGGCCAGATCCATGTGGCCGGCCCCGAGGTATTCGAGACCGAACTCGCTCAGCACCTCACGGTACTTGTGACTCCACCCGATTACGTAGACCGGGGTGCACGTTGCGAGCGCCGAGATCATGGCGTGGAATCGCGATGTCACGAGGAATGTGGAGCATGAGATGAGGTGTCGGAGTTGGCCCGCGGTGAGTTCCTCGTCGATGACCGTGACATCGCTGAGATGGCTCAGTCGCTCCGCGAGTTCGAGCAGTGTCGGACGGTCGTTCATCCTGTGACGCGTGTCCGACCGTTCGTAGGAGTGCGCAGCGATGACCACCGGCTGACCTGTGGTCATCATCAACTCCTCGACCAGAGTCGCCATCGCCGAGAGGTAATGAGAGGGATCGTCGTTGAACAACCGTTCGACCACGATGCTCGGTATGACAGTGATGAAGTCGCCTGTCGGGAGAGTTGATGCGACGTGAGCAGGCAGAGACGCATCCTCACGGAGACTGAAGGCGAGATCAGCCACCGTGTCCGAATTCATCAGGTCCAGCTCATCGAGGTGGACCTGTGTCTGAGCACCGCGTGCCCCGACCCACCTCATTCTTCTGAGGACGAGTCGGGCGGCCATTCGAGTGAGAGTCTTTCGGCACGGACCGATCGCCTGTGCTGCCTTGACCGTCGGTGTGCCGTGGAGAATCGGAAGCGATGACATCAACGTGTTGTAGATGAGATTCGGGACACCGCGGCTGTCGACGAAGCTGATCCCGGCGAGGTCCACGGCGATGTCGGCCTCGGAGATCCTGCGGGCGACCCGAGTCAATGGCACCAGCCTCCTCGGTACCCGCAGGGCGCGGAGCACGGCCGCGAGTAGCGCCAGAGGGAACTCGAGGAGTGCCAGACGTAGAGGCCTTAGATCCAGGATCTCCGCTGACTCGAGTTCGTGACAACGCGCGGTATCTCCCGAGGGGTCTGTGGAGAGAACGCTGAAGGTGCATCGTCCGACCTGCTCGGGGAGTCGCTGAGTGACTGTTGTGAGCATCGCAGCGGCACCCTTGTTCGCCGTCAGACTTGCGCCAAGGGTGATCACATGATGGATCGGTGCTCTCTCATCCACGGTCGTCCTCCGAATCCTCTTGTGAACAGGTGCTGGTGCCGGCCCGACGGCGGATCCCGGCTCCGATCGCGAACGATCCGAGGTCGGCGCCCAGCGTCATGACCCTATTCACGCCAAGCGCAACCAGTGCGAGGTCGGTGTCAAGGCCTCGCCCGAGGGCCCAGAGGGTCACGACCTCGCGCACGCCGATGCCGGCCGGTGCAAACACAGCGACATAGCCGATACCGCGTCCGATGGAGAATGCCCCGATGGCTGTCAGAGGGTCGATGCTGGCAGAGACGGCGACGAGCGGGATCCACAGGCCGAGACCGAGCGCAATCGCCATTGCGGACTGCTCGGCGATCGACCGGGCCACCAGACGGCTGTTGACCGGTACGCCGCTGATCCGAGAGGCACCGACTGCGGTCAGCAGCGCCCATGCCCCCACGACCACCATGACTTCACTCGTCACGAGCACGGCGTGGGCAGGCCATCCGAAGATCTGACGGTGGATCTCGGGGGCGAGCGCGATGGCTCCCGTCGCAAGCGCGCCGAGTACCTGCCAGTACTTCTCGAGGGCGAAGGCACGCCCAGCCGCCCCGCGCGACATTCCGGCATCGGCATACAACTTGACTCGAGCCACGGCGTTCCAGACACCTCCAGGCACGTACTTCGCGAGATCGCTCGCCGTGTACATCCAGAACACATGAGCACTCTGAAATCTGTGGCCAAGGTGTGTCGTGATGGCCCCGCACTGGATGGCGAGGATCACCTTTCCGATGACGGTGACGAGAGCAGTGGAGAGAAGCACCAGCACCGTGAAGCCGGAGAGGGTGTCGATGATGAGGCCACCATTGCGACGAATGTAGCCGACGACGAAGACCAGAACAGCGATGAACCAGATCCACCGCACGACGATACGGACAGTCGGCAGGTGCCGACGGAAAGAGGAGCGAAGTGAGGTCATCGGCGTGTCGGTGGGTCGTGCTCGAGGCATCGGCAAATACCCAGATCCCGACACCATTCACTGGAATCCCGGGCGTCAAGGTGGGTGAGCCCGCCTGTAGAGTTAGGAACATAGCATAAGAGCATCGCGATTCATCAGCCAGCGATGCGAACGGAGACATCATGGGGACCGAAGGATCATTCGATGGATCGTCAGGACGTCTGCTGATCATTCAGATCCCGTGCCTCAACGAGGAGGGGACGCTGCCGGCGACGATCGCTGACCTTCCCCGGACCGTTCCGGGGTTCGACCGGGTGGAATGGCTTGTCATCGATGACGGCAGTTCTGACCGCACCGTCGAGGTCGCCCGCCAACTGGGGGTCGACCACGTGGTATCACACGGTCGCAATCGGGGGCTCGCGGCGGCGTACATGACCGGCTTGGATCACAGTCTGCGACTGGGCGCTCACGTGATCGTTAACACCGATGCCGACAATCAGTACCGGGCCGACGGCATACCGTCGCTCACTGCCCCGGTGCTCGCAGGCCATGCCGACATGGTCGTTGGCGAACGTCCGATCGAGGAGATCGACGAGTTCTCGCGTGTGAAGAAGCTCCTCCAACGCCTCGGCTCCCGGGTCGTGCGCGCGTTCTCGGGGACTGACGTCCGGGATGCGGCCAGCGGCTTCCGCTCGGTCAGCAGAGAAGCGGCGCTTCGCCTGCGCGTCTTCGGGCGGTACACGTACACGATGGAGACGCTCGTGCAAGCCGGTTGGGAGGGTTTGCGTGTCGCATCAGTTCCGATCGGGGTGAATCCGAAGACTCGGGAGTCACGGCTGGTGCGGAGCATTCCTCGGTACGTGTTTCGCTCGGCGACCACGATCGTAAGGACCTTCGCGCTGTACAAGCCGTTCAGGTTCTTCCTCGTGCTGGGAACACCGTTCTTCCTCATCGGCGCTGTGCTGGTCGGTCGATGGATCGGATACTTCGTGTTCTCCGACACCTACAGCTCCCGCCTGCCGAGCTTGTTCTTCGGGCTCGGAGCGATCCTTCTTGCCATGCAGGTGTGGATGGTCGCGTTCGTGGCCGATCTGATGGCGGCGAACCGCCGACTGGCCAACGAACAACTTCTGATTCAGCGACGTGCCGAGATGCGGTGAGTCAGACGACGGCCATCGCGTACATGACCGTCTGGATGACCAGCCCCCCACCCAGGAAGGCAGTCACTGCCCTGCTGAGATGTCGACGATTCGCCATCGCAACTGCGAGTGAGATGACGAATAACGGAAGGACCGACACGTGGTAGCGGTCGATGACATTAATGAGGACCGGTGAGCCGTCGAGCATGTTGTAGCTCACGATCACTCCGGCAAGGATCGGCGCTGACAGGATCGTGGCGACTCCGATCGATCTCTCGTTCCAACGGGATGACCTCGTCGCCGCGAACCCGACCACAAGGCATGCCGCTGCGACGCTCAGCCCCCATTTCGCAATCTCGAGCCAACGCAGGAAGGTGGTGGTGAGGAAGGGCGATTCAGCGAGGATCCATTTGGGAAGTTGTCCTGTCGGCGCTGTGACGCGGATGACTTCCTCCGAGATCCTCGCCCACGGAATTCCATCTGGTGGCTTGCGGATGAATGGTTTAACGAATGGGATGTCACTTCTGTGAAAACGTTGGAACACGAGCCATGCCACGACCATGGTTGAACCCGCGAGACCCGGTATCAGGGCGTACAACGCAGTGCGTGCCCGTCCGACGCCACGTCTGAATGACTCACGTACTGTGGGTCCGAGCAGAATTGTCGTCGCGATGACGGCTCCGATCGTGAACCCTTTGGTGAGCGTTCCGACGATCGATGCGACGACGAGGAGTGGTAGACCGTTGCGCAGGCCGACTCGGGTGGCTCGGATGCCCGCCCACACGATGAGCCACGAGGAGGTGTAGCTCGCAACGTCGTTGTTCGCATAGGTCCAGGTGTTGAACGCCACCGGGACCAGGACTGAGAATGCGGCAAGAATTGCATTCGGCAGCCCCCGCACACCGAGCGTTGAGAAGACTCGGCGTGCGATCAGTACGACGGCGAATACCCACATCGAGTTCGCGATTCGGACTGCGGAGACGAAGCTGTCGATGGGTGACAGTTCGACGAGGGCTCGTCCGACGAACCCATTGATGATGTAGTAGATCGGCGGATGCTTGGTGTTGTAGTTGCTGAGCGAGAACGGGAATTTCGCGTTCGGGATCTCCTCCACTGCGGTGCACGGAGGGAAGGCAACGTTCGAGTTATAGAAACCGCGGCACGTCCATTCCGACAGGATCTCGGGTGAGATCTGTTCCCCCTTCTGAGGGATGTCGAAATGCGCCCATCGCCAGGCATTGTCGAGATGCGTCGACTCGTCGACAATGCTGAGTCTCGTGTTCTCCTCGCTGGTCGCGGCGGGCGCGACAAGAAGTATCGAGAGCGCAGCGATGAAGAGGAGGCGCAGGATGGCCGAACCACGCATCCGGCTGAGCAGTCCGGCGGTCATCGATCGACCGGTTTCTCGCAGCGGATGATGTCCACCCAGCCAAGAGATGGGGCCGTCACCGTCTGCGGTGAGTCGGTCATGTGCGCCTTCCACGAGACGCGCAGGATGGGATGGCTGTTGATCATTGATCGTCCGAGCCTATAGGGGTTTCGAACATCTCATGCGGTGCGGCGGCTGCGGTTCTCCGGCGCGGCCCGACGGATCGTGTCGCACGTGAACCGCCCGTTTCCCGCCGAGGAAGTCGAGGCCCGTCGCCGCTTCGGTGGCTGCAGTTCGAGCCTCTCAACCAGAGCACCTCGGGAGGACCGACGACGATGCGTCGCATCGTGACGGCGACATCAACGAGCCGGCGATCGGACGTCTCAGCTAGTTGTGCAATAAATTGTGCAACAGCAGAAAACCATCACTTTCGCTCGCCGAACGATTGACCGTTGATCATTTGATCCAGGCGAAATTTGCGGCAGATTGGTAACCTGCCTTGCAAGACGGCGTGATTATCGAATCAAAATCCGGATCACTTTGGAAAACGGTCGACGAGCTGACCGCGATTCTTGAGCATCACGACCCGAAGACTTTTAGCTTTGATGTCAACCTGTTTTTACAACGCTATAACTGGACATCGGTTGCCCTGAAATACACGCAGATCTTGAAACTTGCATCGTCCCCCAAGTAACCAGATGACCTCGTTTGTTCAACCGACCGGACCCAAAAATTAAGCCAAGTTTGGTTGAATCAAACCTTTATTTATCAAGGCCTCGAGCACCATCTGCGCACATTCATCAATGCTCGAACTAGACGTATCAATTTTTAGGTCTGGATTAATTGGAATCTCGTACGGAGAATTGATTCCCGCAAAGTTTGGGATCAAACCGGCACGAGCTTTGGCGTAGAGACCCTTCACATCTCGTGCTTCAACAACTTCCAACGGTGAATCAACAAATACCTCAAAGAAATCTTCGGTTCCCACAATGTCGCGAGCAAGTTTTCGTTCTTCGCCAAAGGGGGAAATGAACGAAACGATGGTGACCACGCCAGCGTCGACAAACAGTTTGGCAACCTCGGATACTCGACGAATATTCTCTGCTCGATCAGAATCCGAAATCCCCAAATCGTGGTTTAGCCCGTGACGAACATTGTCACCGTCAAGAATGTAGGTGTGGACGCCGTTTCGGTGGAGAATCTGTTCGACTTGGTTGGCGATCGTGCTCTTGCCGCTTCCAGACAGACCGAACAACCAGAGCACGAAAGACTCTTGGTCTGTTAACGATGCGCGCTGCTCGCGGCCAATCGCAAGCGACTGCCAGTGCACATTTTCGTAGCGTCGCAAACCATGACGAATCATGCCAGCCCCTACCGTCAGGTTGGTTGCCCGATCAATCAAGATGAAGGCAGCATTCTGACGATTCACGTCGTAGGCATCAAATGCGATGACCGAAGTGGTTGAAATGTTCACGATGCAATGTCATTCATCTGAAGCGACGAGGCTTCCAAATGTTTGTTGCTATCAACATCGAGTCGATATTTGAGGCGGTCAATTGGCGCCGAAACTTCTCTGCTTCCAATTTTCAAAAGATACGAACGCTTAGGAATCATCGGAGTTTCACCGAACCAAACTAAGTGGGCTTCAAAATGATCGGTCAACAAAGCCGGATCGGATGCACTACTGAACAAATCACAACGGCTGATATCGACTTCGTCCTCAAGAAGCAAACACACACTTTCTCCCGCGACTGCTGATGTCCGAGGGCCATCAAAATCGGAGAACCCCTTCTCCCGAGATTCTCTTTCGCTCGGAAGAATTTGGATCGTGTCACCAACGGAAATTTTTCCGCTAGAAACCAGGCCCATATATCCACGAAAATCAGAGTTCGACCGATTGACAGCCTGCGCTGACATCCGAAACGGCAAATCTTGGTCGTTGCTTTGAGTGGGAATATTTTCGGCAATCTCTATCAGGCTCGGGACTTGATACCAATCCATATTCGCTGATGAAGAAATCAAATTTTCGCCTGTCAATGCGCAAATGGGCACAAAATGGATTTCGTTGAAATGGAGATCAGGTGTGGGGCGCAGCCTGTCGTCGGGTGACAACATCAGATGCCTACACCACCAATTCTCTGACTTCACTGTTCGGTGGCATCTGGTTGGAGACCGGCGAGCAGGCGACGAGCCCGACACCGATTTCACTAAACAAGCAACAACGACACTGGCGTCGCTGCGTCAAACATCAAACAAATTTACAAGCCCCGCAGTTTGTACTTCATAATGTCGTCAGTCGTAATGGTTGAACCACAATCACGACTTGCAGCCAACACTTCAGGTGTTGTCAACGTCGCAGTATCAAAATAGTCAGCGGCATAAATCGTTGAGCCATCTTTGTAGCGGCGCACACTTGTGCCTCGAGTCATCGGCACTCGTTCACCTGTCGAGGTCACTGCAACCTGAACCCACTCTTGCAAGTATGTTTTCCCGTTATTGAGTTCAGGGCCAACGGGAACAAATTCGATTCGTCCAACTCGCGGCATGATGTCCATGATCCAACTCTTGATCTCATCTCGTCCATGGAACTCTCCGAAGATCGGATCGATGTACACCGAGTCAGTTGGATGAAACTGATCGCAGTCGGCATCGAAGTCAACTTCTGAGCACACCGTGATCGGCGTTGCGGCATGACGCTCCCACTCATTGGGCGACGGCGCATCAGGCAACGGTGCGGCTTCAACTCCAGGCGGAGGCGGAGCACGAAACGACCCAGTGTCATACACATCACACGCCCACGTCATCCAACCTTGGCGATAGCGACGCACACTCACACCACGCGACATCGGCATCTTGCCTTCGCCCATACCCATGGCGGCCATGTCGGCAACCATCTGCCATTCGTCAACCGTGGTGATTCCTTCACCGTCATCGAAGTACTCGGGCTCAGACGTTGGCACGAACTCAATGAAACTGATTTCGGACATCGTTGGCACGAGCCAACCACGAATGTTTTTTTGCCCGTAAAACGAACCATAGATCGCGTCGAAGTAACGCGAATCAGTTGGATGCATAAAGTCGGCCATCAGATCAATGCCCGCCTTGCCCACCAATGGATGCGCCAATGCAGCCATCATCTCTTCGGGTGTCAGTCCGCTTGGTTCGGTGATCAACCGATCCAAACTCGCTGGGGTCTCTTTCAATGACTGTGCAAACTTCTCAGCAAACTCATCAACCTTGTTCATGACTTCTCCCATTGACTTCTCCCATTAACTTCTCCTATCGACTGCGAACGAGTGAACCAGGGCGTGCACCAGTGTCGGCATCGTGACGACGAGTCATCTCGCCTTTCACCAACGTTGCCAAATAGCCCTGCACTGGCTGAATCAAACGCGTTCCACCGGCGGGCAAATCGTGAAATGCCTTGGGTGGTGACACTCGCAGATTTTCAAAGTCGATGACGTTGATGTCGGCGCGAAGTCCAACCGCCAAACGACCACGATCTTTGAGACCATACAAATCGGCGTTACGTGCCGTCTGTTTCGCAACCAGGAACTCAAGTGGCAAACGTTCACCCTTGTGACGATCACGGGCCCAGAACGTGAGTTGCGTTGTCGGCATTGTGGCATCACAAATGAGTGTCACGTGTGCGCCAGCATCGCTGAGACCAGTCACTGTTTCGGGATGAATCAACATCTTTCGCAACACTTCTTGACTGTCATGAACATTTGGTCCGCCCATCAACGCACACATCGCGGCACCGTCTTGCTCGAGCAAGTAGTCGTACAGCAGATCAAGAACATCTTGACCAGTTGCCGCAGCACGCGAACCCAACATCTCGGACGGATCTGGTTCGTAATCAACCGGATCAGCAAGTGGATACAAGAACATCGCCGCAGTTTGGAACAACTGATACATGTTGGCCATCGAACCTGGCTGATCAACAAGCACATCAGTTTCAGACATGATCGCTGCCTTGATTTCAGGCTTCGCCATTTCGCGAGCTCGTTCAGCCAAAGGCAAGTGCGCCAACTTCATATATGTTGGCCGACGTTGGAAGGCGTGATAACCAGAAAGTCCAGATGCAAGCCCGATCGGACGGGACGACACTTGCGGATACAACTGCGCACCAGTCTGATTTGCCGTCACCACCATCTCAAGCAGTCGTTCCCAAGTATCGGGGGCATAGTCGGGTGACTGCACGAGTGTGAACGTGACCTTGCGACCACTCTGACGTGAGAAGTCGGCCATCAATTTCACTTCGGCTTCTGGCGTGGTGCGCTCACCACCAAGTCGCTCAAGCTTGCCAACAGTTCCGGCTGGAATCATTTCAAACACACCACGGCCAGCTCGACCCATGGCATCAGCAATTGCCGACAACTCTTGATCGGGAGCAAAAGTTCCAGGCACGGGCGAACCATCAAGAGCGCGGTGACCAATTGTTCGTGATGTACTAAAGCCAAGTGCACCGGCCTGAACTGCTTCAGTGACAAGTTGCGACATCTGACGAAGATCATCAGGTGTTGCTTCTTCGTTCATACGACCGCGCTCACCCATCACGTAGTAACGCAACGAACCATGGGCAATTTGTGCACCGATATCAAGCGAGTAACGACGACTCGCGATGTAGTCCATGTATTCGGGGAATGATTCCCAACGACCCCACTCAATACCTTCATAGAGCGCAGTGCCCGGAATATCTTCGACACCTTCCATGAGCTCGATCAACGACTTCTCGCCGCCCGGTCGAACCGGCGCAAAACCCACGCCACAGTTGCCCATCACGATCGTGGTCGCGCCGTTACCAGCCGACGGGTCCATGACTTCGTCCCAACTCACTTGGCCGTCGTAGTGCGTGTGCACGTCAACCCAGCCCGGCGTCACGATGGCACCATCGGCATCAATAGTTTGCTTGGCCGACTCGGTGATTGAGCCACCGACTTCAACAATCACCCCGTCGCGCACACCAACGTCGCCTTGACGACGATCGGCTCCTGTGCCGTCAACAATGGTTCCGCCCTTAATGACGTAATCAAGCATTGCAACCCCCCGGTTTGCGATCTTACGAAGGGTAAGTTAGCCCACTTTGGGGCCGAGTACTAGTGCTCAAGCAATCCTGCTTCTTTGGCCCATCCCCAATGCATACGACCGTGCCCCGCATTGGCCGACAGAACACCGCCAATGGTGCCATCGGCCCACGGCGCGCCCGGCAAAGTCTCTTCAAGTTGTTCATCTGAAAGTTCAGACAGCAACTGCAGACTCACGGCTCGCGCACTGGCAGTCACTGCGATCGCTTCACTTAACGAAATTCCACGATGCTCGATTTGCCACTCTTCGGTCATCGCATGAACCGACGCCATGATCTGATCACGGGTTCGGGCCTTGCCCGAATCGTCGTTGAGGAGTCCGACCGGATTTGGTGCTCCTGATATGTGGCGACGGATCATGGCTGCGAAATTGCGCTCGATGAGTGCGAGGTGCACGAAGTGATCGATCGCAGTCCACATGTTTGAGGGATCGTGCTCACTCGGCGTCAGCGGGCGACGCAACTGCTCATCTGATAACTCAGACATGGCCTTTAACAACCACACGCGGTCGTTGTTCAGGGTTGTTTCAATCTCAATACGGTTCACTATGGGAGCCCTTCACTGCCGATATCAATTACTT
This sequence comes from Ilumatobacteraceae bacterium, assembly GCA_044355095.1. Taxonomy (GTDB): domain Bacteria; phylum Actinomycetota; class Acidimicrobiia; order Acidimicrobiales; family Ilumatobacteraceae; genus Casp-actino8. Next base: position 54,477 of record JBIKYT010000003.1, on the reverse strand, counting down.
CGGGTCAGCGACGATTGGCTCACGCAAATGGATCGGCGTATTCGGCTTCTTGCGTCGCACTCCGATATTCAACACTTCAACAAATACTGAGAAGGTCATTGCCGCGTAGATGTATCCCTTAGGAATCTTTTGTCCGAAACCTTCGGCAATCAAGATGGTGCCAATCAGCAACAAGAACGCGAGGGCCAGCATTTTGACCGAGGGATGCGCATTTACGAAGGTGTAAATCGCTTTTGAAGCAACGAACATGATGCCAACTGCGACCACGATTGCGATCACCATAACCCATGTGTACGAGGTCATTCCAACAGCTGTAATGACTGAGTCAATCGAGAAAACCATGTCAAGTAACAAGACTTGGCCAATGACCGCTCCAAAGGTTGGCACAACCTTGGCTGAAGTCTGACCCTCGTCGCCTTCGAGTTTGTGGTGAATCTCTTTGGTCGCTTTGTAAATCAGAAACAGACCGCCAACTAAGAGGATCAACTCTTTTCCACTAAAGCCAATTGACCCGATGGCGAAGAGTTCCTTCTTCAAGGTAATGACAAACCCGACGCCTAAGAGCAGCAGCACTCTCATCCCGCCAGCAGCCAAGAGGCCGACCTTGCGGGCTTTGTCCTGTTGTTCAACGGGCAACTTAGAAGCCAAAATCGAAATGAACACAACGTTGTCAACGCCGAGAACAATTTCGAGGGTTAAAAGTGCGGCCAGGGCACTCCAAGCAGTGGGGTCAGAAATCCAATCCATTCGTCCACAATAGTAGAGGTGCATAAACCGTGCACCGACTAAGCCTCCAGATATCAGGGCACTTACGATAGAAACATGCCCGAACCTTTTGACTTTGCTCAAAAAATTGCCTTAGTTGCCGGTGGAACGGGAGGGCTAGGTGGTCTTATCGCGACCGAACTTCGTGCCCGAGGATGCATCGTCACTACTGTCTCACGTTCGATTAGTTCCGATACCGCGCATATCTCGGCAGATCTTCGTTCACCCGAGGCGATATCGGCCGTCATAAATACGATCGTTGAACGTCATGGTGCTCTTGACATCGTGATCAATGCAATGGGGGTTGTTGCGTTTGGTCCACTTGACGCAACTTCAATTGACACCATCGAAGAACTTTTCTTGACCAATACTTTCGCGCACATCTTCCTGATGAAAGAAGCACTCAAGTGCGCCCGACAGGGTTCTGTACTCGTCGGCATCTCTGGCGTTATCGCCGAACAGAACTTGCCGGGCATGGCAACGTATGGAGCATCAAAAGCGGCAGTTCGTTCATTCAACGAAGCGCTCACTCGCGAGGCTCGTCGATCTGGAGTACGAGTGATTGACGCCCGACCACCACACACAGAAACAGGATTAGCATCTCGCGCAATCGCTGGAGACCCGCCCAAAATGCCAGCAGGTCTTGCCCCGATCAAGGTTGCTCAACGAATTGTCCAGGCAATTGCTGACGGAGAAACCGAACTACCTTCAGCCTCTTTCTCAGATGGGCTCATCGCCAACTGACAAAACAGCCTGCCTGAGAGCATCACCGTCAATATCAACCGACAACCACAGTGGCTTTTCTTCATGAGCCCGCCGAGTGTCGGTGGTTGCAAACAACAGCACTCCAGCGGCTGCAACCTCTTCAAGAAACTGGCCGTGGGCGGCATAACTAAAAACAACGACAAACATTGCTTGCACCGGGACGGTCAGACTTACTCCGAGCAATACTGAGTCTTCCTCACGAAGTGCGTGCGATCTGACATCGCCGATTCCTTCAACAGCATGCACTCGAGCAAGATCAGCGATTAAAGGCGAACCCGATACGTCAATCGTGACTGTGGGCATCCATTGAGCATCACCTACAAGGGTGTGTCCAGTTTCTTCTGCGGCAAAAACAGGCACGCTCATAAAGCTTCCATAAAACTCTTAGTAGCCCAAAGATTCAAACATGGAGATGCTCTCGTGAATCGGCCGGCACATCAGTGCGGCTGTACTGCCACCACAACAATGAGCCGACAACCATCGGCAAGAACCAAGTGAGGAAACGATACAAGAGCGTGGTTCCAGTCGCATCAATCACGCTGACTCCTGCTTGTTCAAGCAAAGCAATCAGACCTAATTCGGCGATTCCGGCTCCGCCTGGTATCGGCGACAGAGCAATGACAACACGCACTAAGGAGAACGCAACAACAGCTTCCGAAAAGGTAAGTCCAGATACATCAAAGACGACCGATGCCGTCCACATACAACAAAATCCCGCGACCAAGGTTCCGAGAGATGCCGCAAATATCGGGGCCCAGCGACGACGTAACAATTCAATAAGGTCCGTGCGCATTTCTTGAAAAAAGGCAGTCGGCTGGAACCGTTCAATGATTCCCTGAGTTCGGGTGAAACGTGACGAAACTTTGCGTGCCAACACGAGCCGCGACCACGAAGCGAATCGTCCCAACAAAGAAAAGAACGACGGCGACCGTAAGGCCAACCACCAGAAAACGCCTGAACAGGAAACGATCAGCGCACCGGCGACCACAACCAAAACTTCTGTCGATGTCGCGGTACCAAGCACCACCGGAACAACAAGAACCAACACTGGAAGACTCCACGTCGAAAACGCAGGGACTACCCCAGTGGCAACGATTGAGGTCGCAATGGTCGAATGAGGTATTCCCCACCTCGTGAACATATGAATGCGCGTTCCAGTGCCGACTAATCCTCCGCCGAGCGCTATTCCGTATCCGGCGGCGAGAGCCGTCTGATCTGCCGTGATCGCCTGGCGCAGTTTGATGCCCGGTGAACACGCGGCAAGAAATGCACCTCGAGCCACAATCATCGTCGTTGCCGCGAGAGCGAGGGGGAAAATCGAGACAAGAGGGAGATCAATCAGCCGCTGCCAGATATCTAGCAAAACAGAACGCTGCATCACTGCAAGCGAAACAACTATTGCCAGGATGAACAGGCTGCCGATCGCTTTACGCATAAACGAAAACGGTATCTGCGTGACCCGAATTGACGATGCGACTTTCGGCTCACGATGCGACGACCCGAAACTGCTTTCTCGGCATCTCGTCAGGCCAGAGACAGACCAATGATCATCAAACGAAGCGCCAAAATTTGACCAGATGGCCCTAAGTTTTTGCCATTACCTACGAAAATGGCGACCTAGGTTCGTGATTCTGACCTCGCCCACTAGACTGACGAACGAAATATGCGGGTGTAGCTCAATGGCTAGAGTTCCAGCCTTCCAAGCTGGCTATGCGGGTTCGATTCCCGTCACCCGCTCCAGAAATGAATGAAGGACCCCGAGCTTGCGAGGGGTCCTTCATTCATTTCTGATCTGGGTCGCTCGAATCGGGAGGAGCGCAGCGACGGATCCCGTCACCCAGGTCTTCCCAATCGTGAAGCGCAGCGACGGCTCCCGTCACCCCGGTCCACCCAATCGTGGAGCGCAGCGACGGATCCCGTCACCCGGGTCTACCCAATCGTGAAGCGCAGCGACGGCTCCCGTCACGACTTGAACTGCGACAACGCTCCTGCAAGACCAGCCAGCGTTACCGGCACCATCCAACCGTCAACGACGACAACATCACCAGCACGTGAATCTTTGCGACAGCACTCGGCGAACAACTTGTCTCGAGCGATCAACGTTGATCCTTCGGGCAATACACCGAGCACCCCACGCGCTATCACAACTGTCTCGGGAGCAACACTCAATACCGAACTACCGAAAACGATCAAATCAGCATCAATCACTGATTTCCATGGTCGCGCGAACGCCCATTCATCAACTTCTAGTTCTGGCACTGGCAGGCGCACAGTTGTTGAGGTTTCAGTTGGCATTGACCCCACCGCATCTGGAGGATCCGCACCGCATGCCGCCAACAGTGCAGCAAGGCCAGTAACGCCAACAGTGCGTTCGAATAACTCGCGCCGACGCATTACAAGCGTTCCTTCAAGGTACGCGCCAAACGAACTGCCAAAGCCACAACTGTCAACGTCGGATTCGAGAAGCCCGCTGCTGGAAAAGCCGAACCGCCAACTGCATACAAGTTGTCGACGGCGTGACACTTGAGATTGGCATCCACGACCCCAAGATCGGGGCTTTCGTGCATCCGAGCGCCACCCAGATGGTGCCCGCCGCCCTCCATCGTTACAAACTCGGCAGGATCACCAAATGTCACCGGACCAAAACCAGCCTTCATCAATTCTTTGGCCACTAGTTCAAATGAGGTTTTGATATCTGCAACATCTTGATCGCTGACTCGCCAATCAAGTCGAGCTCTTTTTGAACCTAAATCATCCTTAGCCGAAATCAGCGAGATGCGACTCTCGGTATTCCAGCGTTGCTCGGTCCGCGCGTACAAGCCAACGACATGAGAGGACTTGCTCGTGAAGGCCGACGGTCGCGATGATTGCCACAACTTTCGCAGTGCTTGTCCATGAAGCGACTCTTCAGGAATTGATTCAAGAGGTTCCATTGTGAACGACGTATTGATCATCCCTCGTTCGGCGGCGAATTCTTCGTTGAGACCCAAGCCAATCTTGAATTGGGTCTGATCAATATCGAGCGGGTAATCAGTAAAGCCCATCAAGTCTTCTGGGGCATGATCTCCACACAACACTGTGCCAACCGCACCGTGGGGATGTTCGAGAAAACCCCGACCCAAAGTGTCACTTTGACGAAGACCCTTGACGTCGTCAGCGGCAACCAGCAATTGACGGACATTTTCAATTCCTCCACCAGCCAACACAAAACAATCGGCCGTTAGTTCAAAATCAACTCCAAGATCATTCTTGATATGAAGTTTGCGAGCAGCCACAGTTCCGTCTACTTCTTCAAACGAAAAACCTTGACAGTTGGCTCCGAAGTAAATGGGAATCTCAGATTCCTGCAGTCGATAGCGGTAATGCCCACCGAACCGAAGTTCTTTTGGGAATCGCCACGCCGGAGTCGCCAAAATATCGTTACTCGGGATCAGATTCCTCACACCGAGTCCGTCAAGCAATTCATTCGCATCGAACACATCTCGGCCAAGTGTGCAGATTTCTAAAGCATCTTTATAGTCATCTTCAAGGTCAGCGCGAGCAAACGGCCAACCATCACCAAGATCATTCGTACGTGGTCCAAAGACATTCTCTTCAATACGGCGGCACCAACCAATCCAGTGATTCGTTGTACCTCCGAAATATCGCAGCCGCCAGACATCAAGATCGGGGTACTTAAAACCAGGACCTGCTGAAACTTCACCCTTGTAACGGTCTTGTGACAACTCGGTGAAGTCGCGATATCCGCCTTCAAGAATGACAACCGATAGTCCCGACTTTTCTAATTCGAGAGCCAAAGTGATACCAGCAGCACCAGCGCCAACCACAGCAACATCACAGCGCGGCAACTGACGACGATTTGACTTGGCAAGATCAATAAACACTGCCATTATTCCTAACAGGCGTCACTCGCTTATCAAAATTCAAGAACTGTCTTTCGACCATCGCGAACGATTACCGTAAGAACGATGGTCAATCAACCCACCGCTCTCATTCGTCGTCCCAGCCCGCGACTTGACGAGGGCCTTGTCACCCATATTGAACGAACACCCGTTGACTATGAACTAGCGCTAAAGCAATGGGCCAATTACGTGGAGGCATTGCGACTTTGCAAATGGAACATCGTCGAAGTTCCAGCCGCCGACGATTGCCCCGACAGCGTATTCATCGAAGATGCCGTCGTGATGTACAAAGGCACAGCCATCATCACCCGACCCGGTAGCGACTCGCGCAAACCTGAGATCATTGAAGTCGAAAAGGTTGTCACCGAACTTGGTCATCCCATCGCCCGCATTAGCGAACCTGCAACCCTTGACGGAGGCGATGTTCTTAAAGTCGGCGACACCATTTATGTCGGTAATGGCGGACGCACCAATCTTGAAGGAATTGCCCAATTCGCGGCGATTGTCGAACCGTTGGGCGCAACTGTAGTTACGGTTCCAATTTCGAAGGTCCTACACCTCAAGTCAGCAGTGACTGCATTGCCATCGGGCGCGATCATCGGGTTTGAACCACTTGTAGATGATCCGTCCATCTTCCCTGACTTCGTTGCGGTTCCCGAAGAATCAGGTTCGCATGTGGTCATCGTCGGTGACAAACGACTTTTGATGGCGGCCGATGCTCCAGAAACTGCGGAGACTCTGCGCGATATGGGTTACTTCGTCATTGAAGTCGATATCAGCGAGTTCATCAAACTTGAGGGTTGCGTTACTTGCTTGTCGGTGCGTATCCGTTGAGATCGCCAAGTTCACGAATCATGTCGTGAAAAACCAGCAAAGGCTCTTCCCACTTGGGACTCAGAAGTCCTTCTGCGTACACACCTGACTCAAGGTTGCGTTGCACCGCTTCGCAGATGCGAACATCTTCTTCCGCAACCGTTTCATTCATGGCATGAATTCGTTCAAGATTGGGCGCACCAGGTTCGAAGAAGTACTCGAAATACAAATCAATCTCATTATGACCGCGTGGCAACCATCTTTCGACGGCCCAACCGCCCGGCACCACGTTGAATGCGAATGTCGGGTACAACCAACCGAACATGCCAAAGACACTGTCACCGCGCGGTGGCATGACGTGAACATTCCAACGACGATCATCGCCCAAGATCACCGAATAGTTAGATGCATCAGCATCACGAGCCATCTCGGGATGCACGCTTGGCACGTGGTAGCCCTCAAGAAAGTTGTCGGCGTAGGTCTTCCAGTTGCACTTCACCCGACGAATCGTTCGAGAGTGAAAGATAAGTTCTTCAACTGGCAAGTCAATGAGCGCACTCGGAAATTCATTAAGCCAATCCACCAAAGAACAGTTATTGGCATCGAGAGCGACAAAAATCAGTCCTCGAAAAGAGTCAACAAGAATGGGTTCACGGTTTGTTTCGCCCGATCGAGCCGTTGCTACAAGGTTGGTTGACGTCAAGCGAACGACGCGAATATCAATTTCGGCGACTGATTCTCGGAGTACATCGCCAACATTCGGGATATCGCTGTCGTATCCGACATGAACCCATGAATCACCAAAAACTGATTGGCGTTCTCTGTCGTATACCGCTGGGTTGATGTACCAATCCGCAGACAACGTCGAATTGGTACTCACACACTGACACTACTTGCGTTGGCCCAAATACCTTGCTGTTACTTCTCGGCTTTCAGGGTCACGCATGGCATAAACCAACATGTCAGCGTCACCAGCACTGCGGCCGGTGCCCGCAATCTCTTCCATAACGGCATTCACCTGTTGTTTGGTCGAATGAAGTGAATACAAAGTCTTCGATGCAAGATTCTTTGCTAATTCAGTCACAGCGGTCTCTAAATCACTTGGAGCAACAACTTGATTGATGAACCCGATTGATTTTGCTTCATCGGCACCGAATGGGCGACAGGTCAAAACAAGTTCCTTGGTGAGTGCCGGACCAATTTCTCGGACGAGTCGAGGAATACCACCCCATGCCAACGGAATCCCTAAATCAACTTCAGGAATAGTGAAAGTTGTTTCGGTTGTCGCAACTCGTAAGTCACATGCTGCAACGAACACCACCCCTCCGCCGACACAGTGACCCTGCACTGCAGCAATCGTGAGCTGTGGGACATCAGTCAATGCATTGGTTGCGAGTCGGCCAAGATCAGCGGCCTGTCGAGGAGACTCCCCGGCACTTGCCGAAGAAAAATCATTGAGGTCAAATCCCGCACAGAATGATCGTCCGGCGCCCGAGAGAATGACGACACGAATGTCCTCACGAAGTTTGAGCCAAGCACCGAGTTCAACAATCTCACTCATCAACTCCCGAGACAGTGCATTGAGTTTTTCCGGTCGATTGAGGGTGACCCGAGCAATCCGGTTGTCCACTTCAACTTTTAGCGTATTCCAACGAGGTATTTCTCGGTTGATTGCGTTCATGACAACTAGTCTTTCACCTAGTGCGCCTGTATTTTTTGTTACTCAGGGATTATCTCGGCAGAGCACTGCTGATCGCCTTCATCGTCCTTGTGGTTTCAACAAACGGATACGTCCTTTTGGCTCAATACTCGTGGTTTGACGCCCTCTTTATGACCGTCATTACCCTTGGAACGGTCGGATACGGAGAAGTCCAGCCGCTCAATCAAACGGGTCAGATCTGGTCAATGTTGGTCATCGTTTTTGGATACGGAGTTCTCGTCAATATCACAGCCCGCTTTACCTCGCTGCTTTTGTCGGGGGCTTTCGCGGAAAATCGGGACAATTCAAGGAGGAAGAAATTGATCGCTAACTGCAACATCCATCTCGTCGTGGTGGGCTATGGGCGGGTGGGCCGGTCAACCGTTGAATCAACTGTCTCTGTCCAGAAGACTTGTGTTGTTATTGAAGCCAACGAAGATTTACGTCGTGAGATTGAAGCGGCAGGGGCGATACCGATCATCGGTGATGCACGAGATCTTGAAGTCCTCAGTCAAGCCGCAATTGATCGGGCTCAATGCCTCGTCACGTCGATTTCGGATGCGGACAATTTGGTCGTCGTTGCCACCGTTCGCTTGACGTATCCCAACGTCAGGATTGTTTCTCGCGTCAACGAAGTTCAATGGAGCGACCGTTTGCGACGAGCCGGGGCTGACGAGCTGATTCCCATCTATCTCAGCGCCGGAAGACATCTTGCGAACGCCGCATTCCATACCGGAATCATCGGAGTCCTCGATGACGGCAGCGACGCCCTGACGGAACAGTTTCTGGTTCGTTCATATGCCCCAGTTTGTGGCCGAACCATTCACGATCTGATGCAGGAGAACCCTTCAGTTATCGTTCTGGGCATTCGTCGTGATTCAAAGTTGTCTCGCTGGCACGAAATTGACACTCCACTTCAAGCAGATGATGTCCTCTTTGCCATTGGCTCAGGTAGCGCAATGGAGAAATTCAACGAGGCCTTCGACTCTTAGTTGAATATCTCAACATTGTTTAGAGAACCCGACGTACTGCCTGAATCTTGTCGGCGGTCGGCAGATTCGCCACACGAATTGAGCCACCGGTGTACGGAGCTTCGATCCACTGCGTTGCACTAATTGCGATACCAACGTGGCTGATCTGACTCTTGTTCTTACTTGAGAAGGTGAACACCAAATCGCCAGCTTGAACTCCTGTTGACTTCCAGTCAATCGCCGTACCAATTTTTGATTGGGACAAACTCTGGTGGGGCAACGAAACCTTGACTTGAGCGAAGGCGGCCATCGTGAGTCCCGAACAGTCGTAAGAGGTCGGGCCTGACTTGCCATAGGCATAGGGCTTACCAACTTGCGCTTTTGCGAAATCAAGAACTACTTGCAGACCTGATGGTGTTGCCGGTGCCGGTGCCGATATTGCTGTCACTTTGGCACCCTCTGGCAACTTCACTACTTGTCCAGGGACAATCACACTGGTCTTCTTAAAGCCGTTCACTGCCAAGAAAGACGACAGCGATACTTTGGCCTTTGAAGCGATACCGCTCAACGAATCATTCTTGACAACCGTGTACGTCGGACTACTAGCAATTACGGGGGCAGCAGCAACTACAGCGCCATTCGCAGTAGTCGCTACAACCTTTGAACCTTCGGGCAACTTCACAATTTGACCGGGACGAATCACACTCTTCTTGGTGAAACCATTGACTGCCAAGAAAGACGATAGCGATACTTTGGCCTTTGAAGCGATACCGCTCAACGAATCATTCTTGATAACCGTGTACGTCGCACTACTTGCAATTACGGGAGCAGCAGCAACTACAGCGCTTTTGACAGAAACTGTCACGACTACTGCAGCATCTGGGAGCTTGATGACTTGGCCGGGCAAGATCACGCTGGTTGCTTTAAAGCCATTAACAGCAAGCAAATCATTGAACCTGACTTTGGCTTTGCTCGCAATGCCCGTTAGAGAATCATTCTTGGCAACCACGTAGGTCAAACCAGATGTTGCAGTCGCCGACGATGAACTTGAAGTTTTCTTGTTCGAATCTGCAAGGGCGCCAGGAACACCGACAACACCAAGCATGATCGCCGAGCACAACGACACTGCAAATGTCTTGCTCAATATTTTCATGCTTCGCTTCACGGGTTTTGGTATCGGACCCGTTCACGAAGAACTTGAATAACTATTTAAAAATTGCACTGTGAGCAGGCTTTATAGACAAGCCTGCATGACCTTCACCTGCTGCTCAATCGCGAATTTTGCGATCCATATTCTGGTGATACATCGCAATTTTGAATTCCCGTTCAGAAAGGATCTGCTCGGTGAATGCACTCGACTTTTTCGTACGCGTCATCTGGTCATAGATGCTGATGTCTTCGCCAACAACCCCTTTCAGCACTTCCCAATGGGCCATCGTCTTCTTGTAGTACGCGGCATATTCAGGATCGCTCTGATCACCTGGGCAAATCAGTTCCCAACACAGGAATTTCGTTCGGTCAACCGCTAACGGAATTGGTTGAAAGACCTGAATGTGTTCGGGATTGCAGTTAAACACGGTGTTCGGAAATACCACGTAGTGACAAATTGAATTGCGGTGGTGATCGTATGACTCACTTGACAGTTCATCCAACGAAGCAGGCCTAGGAACAAAACACATGAAGTTGTCGCCAGTGACATGGAACGATGCGAAACGTGTGGCTTTGGTGAATTCTGGTGGCGAATGATGCAACTCGGTCACGTGATAGATCTCATTAAAACCATCAACGATGGTTTTGTAGTTAATGGGCACGTCCCACTCAACGACATCATGCAAGATCATGTCTTCCATCTTGAATGCACCAAGATCACTGGAGATATCTGGACCAATTGACTCGAGCAGCGGCACCGCATTATCGGGACCCGCCAAGTTGATCCAGATCCATCCACCCCACTCACCTACTGCAACGGAAATCGCACCAATGTCTGCCACATGCTCGGCCCCGAAATCTTCGCGCTCGGGAATGCCCACCAACTTGCCCTTCGTGTCATACACCCAACCGTGATACGGGCAAGAAAAACGTCGTGCACCACAGCCAGTCTTTTCTGCAACAAACGCCGGACCGCGGTGGCGACAGACGTTGTGAAACGCCGACAACGAACCATCGGCTTGGCGAACAACAACGATGCATTCATCGTGACCTTCATACGTAATCCAGTCACCAGTCCCCTGAACTTGTTCGCCACGACCCGCAATCATCCAATGACGACCAAGAACTCGTTCGCGCTCAAGTTCAAATCGGGTCGGGTCACGATAAACGCTCGCATCCATCACGCTCGGACCATAGGCAGGAACCGCTTGAACGGACGGACCTAGGCGGGCCGGCAATTCTCCTCGAACTGGAATGTGAACCACAGTGACCTCGTTTCCTTGCTCTATTTCTACCAAATATGGCAAGTCATCAACGACTGCTACACCTGTTCAGATGACGCTATGGCAACATAGGAAGGTGCCGTCCTCAAACCAGGTCGTACGACTCCACGGGGTGTACGACGCCTCCGGAACAATTCTTGGCGAGGTTTCATATTTTCTTCGACGAGCGCTATTCAACCAGCACTGCGCACTATGCGATATCACCCACTCGACTTTTACTCGCCGCCGATCCTGGGATGTTTGTGTTGATGGCCTCGGAATTGATTTTCAACTTCATCACCGCAACGACGCCCCTTCTTCGGTCACAGATGCAACGGGATATGCCGCTCCCTGCGTCATCAGCGAAACCGAAAATGGCACATTTACCTTGCTCGTCAATTCAGATGAACTCACTGGGTGCAAAAATTCACCCGAACTTTTAATGCAACTCATTATCTCGTCGCTTGATGACGACTCCGAAAGGCAGATCTAGCAATGAAAGTCATCGCCGGAATGAGTGATCGAATTCCATTGAGTGAAATTGGCCAATACGCCCAACTTGTCGAGTCCCTTGGCTACGACATCTTGCACGTGCCAGAGACAATCCACGATTCAATGGCCGTTGCGTTACTTGCACTTGAACACACCACCACATTGCGCGTTCAAACCAGCCTCACCTTGGCCTTCCCCCGCAGTCCCATGTTGTTAGCACTTCAATCTTGGGATCTTTCACAGATGAGCGGAGGTCGATTTGATTTGGGGTTAGCCACACAGATCAAACAAAACATTGAAGGTCGTTTTGGAATTCCGTGGTCATCACCGATTCGCAAAATGAATGATTACGTCATCGCGGTGAGGACGGCCTGGAACAGTTTCGCCACTGGAGAGCCTTTCAACGTCGATACCGAGAACTACCGGATGAATCGTCTCCAGCCGTTCTTTAACCCAGGACCACTTCCTCATGCTGGTCCGCAATTGTTACTTGGTGGCGTTAACGACAATGCGATTCGGCTTGCTGGTGAAGCCGCCGATTGGTTTGTCACTCACCCCACCAATTCACATCCGCGCTTCTTGCGCGATCGCGCACTTCCGTACCTCAACGAGGGTCTGCGAACGGCGCAAAGAAACCCCCAAGAAGTCCAAGTTGCCATAGCCATTCCATACATCACTGGACCAACCGCATCTACAGTTGATCAGAGCCGCGAATCGCAACGAGCGGTTTTAGGATTCTTATACTCCACACCCGCGTATCGTCGAACGCTCGAATTATTTGGGTGGGACGATCTTGGCGCTCAGTTGCAGTTCATGACTCGAAGCGGTGACTGGTCGCAGCTTGGATCTTTGATGACTGACGAAGTTCTCGATGCATTGATCCCAGCGGGCACCTGGGATCAGCTTCCTGCTGTCATCAATGATTGGTTTGGTGGACTGGTCGATGCTGTACTTATTCAACCTTCAGACGATTACGACGAAGAGTTTGTGCAGTTAATTCAGCGCGTCAAATTAATTGAGTCACGACTTAACGCCGCGTGACGAGTTCGTCACGATTGCGACACCCACCAAGATAATTGGCAGAGCGATCGCCATATTGCTTGACACACTCTCGTCGCTAAAAACAACTCCGAGCAGCACCGCGATCGCCGGATTGACGTATGCGTAACTCATCGCCAACGGTCCACTCACATGACTGATCAAGTAGGTGAATGCAGTGAACGCCACGATGGAGCCAAAGAAGATGAGATAGACAACCGCAAGCGAACTGCGCATACTCGGAACTTGAACATCCTCACGCCAAATTGCTGACAACAGCAAGTAGACAACCGCCGCGGCTGCCATTTCTATCGCTGTGGCCATGAACCCGGTTGGCATATCGATACGACGACTCAAGGCCGAACCGAAACTCCACGAAATACACGCGACAAAGACCAACGAGGTTCCACTCCACGTACCCGAGAGACCACTATCGGATACCAAAACCAGCACACCGGCCATTCCGATCAACATGCCGACCCATTGCATACGAATGGGCCAGGTCTTCCACAAGCCTCCCCATAGCGCCATCAACATTGGCTGAATCGCAATGATCGTGGCGACTAGTCCTGAATCAACTCCCCGATCTTCAGCAACGGTCACCATGCCGAGACCACCGATGAGCAACAAAATTCCTATAAATGCCGCATTACGAATCTGCACCCGTGACGGCCAAGCAACTTGCTTGGCCTTCAAAACGCACAACATCACCGTGCTGGCCACGGTGAATCGAATGCCCTGCATCAGAAACGGCGGCATGGTTTCAAGACCAATCTTGATTGCCAAATAGGTCGAACCCCAGATGATCCAAACTGCGGCTAGCGACAACACAACGGTGCGATTAAAAGTGGTGTTGGTACTACTCGGCATTCTTTCCAGTCTCGCAGATACCCTGAACAACATGAGTACCAATTTGGGTGCCAACTCAAGTTCCCTGACAAATACCCAGACGCCGTTATGCGTTCTCGGTGACTTTGCCTGGGATGTGCTCATTCGCACGAACTCTGAACTGCTTCGCGGCGGAGACACCTTTGGTGAAGTCATGCTCACGCCTGGTGGAAGTGCGGCCAACGTTGCGGTCTGGGCCAGTCGATGCGGAATGAATACCCGCTTTGTCGGAAAAATTGGACGCGATCGATTTGGACAACTTGCCCAAGAAGACCTTGAACGCGAAAAGGTCATAGCGCACCTTGTTGAAACCGAAGCCCACTCAACTGGATCGGTTGCAGTGTTCGTAGACCACACGGGTCAACGCTCCATGGTCTCGGGTCATGGCGCCGACTTCTATCTCATGTCAAGTGAGTTGCCGGTTGAAGCAATTTCATCGGCAAATCACTTACATCTCACTGCTTGGTCATTCTTTACCGATCCACCGCGTTCGGCTGCTCGTAAAGCAGCACGTATCGCTCGCGAACATGGCGCAACAGTTTCGTTTGACCCTGGCTCGTTTCAAATGATTCAAGAGATGGGTGTCAGTAACTTTTTGGCAGTGACAGCCGATCTCAACTTTGACATCGTGCTTCCCAATAAAGAAGAGGGCCAAGTTCTCACTGGATGCGACGAACCTTTGGCCATCGCCGAAGGTCTCACCAAGATTTTCCCTCAGGCACTCATAGTTTTAAAACTTGATGCTGAGGGTTCTTTGCTCTACGACAACGGGAAGTCAACGCACATTCCGCCAGCCACCAACAACTTGGTTGACGCAACAGGTGCTGGCGACTCTTTTGCTGGATCTTTCTTGGCGCATTACCTTGTGCACAAATCGCCAGTTGAGGCCGCGCGTTTTGCGACAACAATTTCGGCATGGGTCATTGAGCACATCGGCGCGCGACCCTCAGCCGATGCTCGACTCAAGACAGTTCTCGCGGCTCGCTCAAGGTAGTCGCTGTCAATACGCTCCTGCCTAGGATGTCGTAAATGGAACTAGGAATTATTGGTCGTCGCGCTCTTGTTACTGGTGGTTCAAGTGGACTAGGTCTCGCTACTGCTCGAGCACTTGCTGCCGATGGCGTCAGCGTCGTCTTGGCTTCGCGATCAGCCGAAAAACTTGCCATTGCCAAGGACTCAATCAAGCCCGCTCATGGCGCCTCCGTGCATTGCGTCGTTGCCGATGTCAGTGATCTTGCACAGATCACGTCGTTGATTGAACAAACCAACGAACTTCTTGGCGGAATCGACATCTTGATAGCCAATGCTGGTGGCCCTCCCCCAGGAACTTTTGCATCAACTCCACTCGAGGCCTACGACGTCGCCCTACGACTGAACCTCGTATCAAATGTGGCCATGTGTCAGGCCGTTGTACCGGCGATGCAAGAACAAAAATGGGGACGCGTTCTCGCGATCACCTCAAGTTCAGTTCGCGAACCGATTGACCGCTTGATTTTATCCAATACTGCTCGCGCTGGTCTCACCGGTTTCTTAAAGACTCTGGCGCGTGAGGTCGCGAAAGACGGAATCACCGTGAACTCCATTCAGCCAGGATTACATCTCACCGACCGCCTGTCATCGCTCTACCCCGACCCAGCAGCACTTGCCTCGTCAATTCCAGCCGGAGTCGTTGGTGACCCTGACGACTTCGGTCATGTTGCCGCCTTCATGTGTTCTGAACATGCCAAGTTCATGACTGGTGTCGGTTTGCCACTTGATGGCGGTGCACTACACGGACTGCAATAAGCAGTCGCTCACTAGATCACCAATATTTGGCGAGTAATTCAAGACTTCGAATTCGTGCAGAAGTCTCATACGCAACTGCGGTGACCATTGCTTCGTCAGCATGAACTCGATCAACTAGTTGATGAAGTTGTTCAGCGACTTGTTCACCATTTCCAACGATGCGACTCGAAGGCATTCGTTCAGCTTCAGCAATATCGGGATGTCGAGCCGCATCGTCGGCCGAGGGCAACGGCAAGAAACGACCAGTTCGTCGCAAGTAGCCAGTGAGCCGCGATGATTTGGCGTGCCAGAGCGCTTCTTCGTTGGTATCAGCTGCCAAAACATTGGCAGTCACAATCATGTATGGCTCGCTCAAAATATGTGAAGGGACGAAGCGTGACCGATAGATCTCGGCCGCTTCAAAGGTTCCGCCCATATCAAAGTGATGAGCAAACCCAAAGGGCAATCCCAACTTGGCGGCGAGATGCGCGCTGTATCCACTTGAACCAAGCAGAAAGACTTTTGGATACGACGATGCCGCTGGAGTCGCCTTGAAGTGATCACCAATTGTTGTGTCAAAACGACGATCACCCAAGAGGTCCATCAATTCAAAAAGATCGTTCGGAAAATCTTCAGCACCCAGCGCACCTTCAGAGCGACGCACGGCTGCGGCCGTTCGTTGATCGGTACCAGGTGCACGACCAATCCCGACATCAATTCGTCCTGGATGCAATGCCTCGAGCATCGCGAATTGTTCAGCGACAACAAGCGGCGCATGATTTGGCAACATCACGCCGCCTGACCCCACGTTGATTCGTGAGGTCAACGCCGCCAAGTGACCAATCAGAATTGTTGGTGCGGTACACGCAACGCTGGGCATGTTGTGATGTTCGGCAACCCAAAAACGTTCGTAGCCAGATGAGTCGGCACATTGTGCTAAAGCCGTCGTTTGGGCTAAGGCGTCACCACTTGTGGCACCTTCTCGTAGTATCGACAGGTCAAGGACCGATAACGGCACTTGCTGTCGTTGATTCATGTCAGTGATACAGATTCAGCAAATCAGACAGCGGCGTTAGCCGCGGCACGGCGTACTGCAGCAACGACTTCATCGGCTGGTGCGCCAGGGCCAAGAATTTCGGCAATGCCCGCAGCTTTCAATTCTGCAACATCGCCGTTCGGCACGATTCCGCCAATCACTACGGGAATATCAACCCCACGGGCTCGGATCGCTTCAACAACGAGCGGAGCAAGAGTCATATGGGCACCGGACAACATCGAAAGACCAACGACATCAACGTCTTCGTCAACAGCCGCTGCGGCAACTGTTTCAGGAGTCTGAAAAAGGCCCGTGTAGATAACTTCGATGCCTGCGTCACGCAATAAACGGGCGACAACTTTGACGCCACGATCGTGACCGTCAAGTCCGACTTTGGCAACGAGAACTCGTAGTGAAGTGTTTTCAGTGTTCATCAGATTGTTGGTACCTCAACGTGACGACCGAAGACTCCGGCCATGGTGTTCATCATTTCGCCAACGGTGGCGTACACATTTGAAGCGTCAATCAATGCGGGCATCAAGTTCACTTCAGTGTCAACCGCGTCTTTAGCTAAACGATCAAGAGCGTCTTGTACTGCTGCTTCATTGCGGTCTTGTTTCACCGACGACAAACGCTCACGCTGCTTTTTTTCATCAGCATTGGTGATCTTCAGGGTATCCATTTGGTCCTCTTCGTTACCTTCGAGGAACTTGCTCACGCCAACAATGGTGCGCTCGCCACGGTTGAAGGCCCGCTCGAGGTCGTAAGCGCTGTCGGCGATACGGCCCTGGAACCAGTTTTCGTCAATACCGACGATGCAACCTTCGAGCATTGAGCCGTGGCCCATCTCGTCAATCTTGGCGAAGATCTCTTCAGCGCGACGTTCCATCTCGTCGGTGAGAGCTTCGACATAATACGAACCACCCAAGGGATCGGCCACGTGTGCAACATTGGTTTCGTAAGCAATGACTTGCTGAGTTCGCAACGCGATGCGAGCCGAACGTTCGGTTGGCAAAGCCAATGCTTCGTCCATCGAGTTGGTGTGCAATGACTGAGTTCCACCAAGCACACCAGCAAGTGCTTCAATTGCAGTTCGCACGATGTTGACTTCGGGTTGCTGCGCGGTCAATGACACGCCAGCAGTCTGAGTGTGGAAGCGCAGCTGCATTGAACGCTCGCTAGTTGCGCCGTAACGCTCTGTCATCCAACGGGCCCAAATTCGACGGGCTGCACGGTACTTCGCGATTTCTTCGAAGAAGTCGATGTGAGCGTTGAAGAAGAATGACAAGCGTGGAGCAAACGCGTCAACCGGCAAGCCGGCTTGGCGGGCAAGTTCAACGTAAGCAAAACCGTTGGCCAATGTAAATGCCAATTCTTCGGCCGCCGTCGAACCAGCCTCACGAATGTGATATCCCGAGATTGAAATCGAGTTCCAGCGCGGCATTTCGGCTGCGGTGAAAGCCACGGTGTCGCGAACAAGGCGCATTGACTGACGTGGGGGGAATACGAACTCTTTTTGAGCCTGGTATTCCTTCAAAATGTCATTTTGCAAAGTACCGCCCAACTTGGCGCGGGGCACTCCGGCATTTTCGGCCTGAGCGACAAACATGGCCAACAACACAGCCGCTGGCGAGTTGATCGTCATTGATGTTGTAATGCTGCCGAGATCGATATCTGAGAACAGGTCGCTCATGTCGGCGAGAGTGTCGATGGCAACTCCACATCGACCAACTTCACCGAGTGACATCGGGTCATCAGAGTCAAGTCCGAGAAGTGTCGGCATGTCGAAGGCCGTTGAAAGTCCGTCGCCACCGGACTTCAAAATCTCTTTGAAGCGCTGATTGGTATCGATCGCGGTACCGAAACCAGCAAACATTCGCATCGTCCACAACTTTGAGCGGTACATCGACGCGTACGGTCCACGGGTGTACGGATAGACACCCGGGAAGTCACCGTCTTCGGGACCATAAACCGGTTCAAGCGGAATGCCCGACATCGTCTGATATTGCTCATCACGAACTTTCGAAGCGTCGAAAGCCTTCTGCCATTGTTCACGGGGGTTCGTCACGCCTCTATTCTGACGACTGCCAGCCCATTTCCCCCACTCGAGGGTCAATTAGCGCTGTTTCAGTTGCCAATTTCACGCTCGGTGCGCTCGCTTTGCGGCAGTGCACACTCGGCTGTTCCCCCTGGCATTCGGTCGCGATTCTTTGCTACCCAGCGGTAAACAACTCCGGCGACCTGCTTGATGCCTGGCAATAACATGGCATAGCCAAGTAGGGCCCAGCCCTTCTTGCCATAGATCAAAACTCGGGCGACGGCTATGTGGGCCGACGTGATGCTCCCACGATCAACGAGCTGTACCGCGGTTTCACATTGCTCTTGGGTCAGACCTATGGCAGCCAAATCAGACCTCTGCCACGACTGGATCTGCGGGTGACGGCGAATACGCCGTTCGATGAAACGCACACATCGAGAACAAAACGCACAGTCACCATCAAAAATGAGGAGCGGTGTTGGCTCAACTATCAAAGGCGAACTCATGGCCCAAGTGTGCCATCAATCAAGCACTGATCCTCAACGTCTGAATCTGGAACGGCGCCAACTCAACATCAACGATTCCATCCTTGACCGAGATGATCTCTGGAGTCAGTGGTTCCTCAAGCGCATTACACAGAACTGCTGTTGCAGTAGGCCGAGAAATACTCAAGGTTCCCGACGTGCTCGCTCCTCTGGTCTCCCACAATCGCACCACCAGATCTCCCGACCCATCATCGGCAGGCTTGATCACGCTGATCAAAGCACCACGAGCATCAAGACGAATTCCGGCACTAATGGCAACTGGAGTTCCAGCAATCAAGCGATACGGGTGGGCGATCAGCGCACTTTCAATCTCTATGCCCTCAACATCACCTGGACACTGATCGACATACAACGACCATTCAACGCGTTGTCGCCCCATGTCGGCTTGGGGATCGGGAAATTTTGGTGACCGTAACAAGGTGAGTGCCAAAGCATTGCCGCGTATGTCGTAACCACGCGGACCATCAGCCAAAATCGCAATGCCACTACCCGGCTCGCCAACATGCACATACCGATGCGCGCATACCTCAAACTTTGCAACGTCCCACGATGTGTTGTGATGTCGAGGACGACGCACATGACCAAATTGCGTGCCACACGTTGCTTCACGGGCCAAAACATCCGTCGGCAAGTTCATTTGAAGTCGATATTCAGACTCATTCCAATCAGCATCAAGCGCGATGTCAAGACGTGACGCACCAGCAGCAAGCGACCAACGCACACGAAATTTTGAATGGGTGGTTGCAAAATCGGCAACAACCACGACTCGCAAATCTGACTGTGACTCAATGCGCGGAGCACCCACATTTTCCACAGGAATCGCTGGTGAATTGGCGTCGGCTAAATCAATATCCCAGGCGTCATATTCAGCCGGCGTGTCTTGCCGCAAGACAAATGAACTCGCACGATTGTCACCCATCAATGATCGTCCCGTTTGACAATCAAGAAGTTGAACCATTTCACCGAGCTGATTCCAACAAACGCGAATACGCCCGTTGGTCACATCTAACTGGTCATTGGTTTGATCACAAACAACTGGACTCACTTGGACCGGCAGATCAGATGAGAAAGTCTGAGTTCCCGATGTTGCAGGAACTTCGACCCACTGCGATTGACCATCAATGTCAACAACTCCGGAGATCGCCACTGGGGCCGGATTAAGTAACCATGTTGAACCATCAGTACGGGGACTCAGCACGGCATCTAGATGTTGAACGATTTCACTAGCGACTGCAGCATGCTCGGCTTCGGCATCGTCATGAACCCAGGCAATCGACGAGCCCGGAATGATGTCGTGGAATTGCTGGGTCAAAACCCGTTTCCACAGTCCGTCAATTTCGTCAACGTGTTGACCGACTGCTGCTGACCATATTTCAAGTTCGTGCAGCAATCGTTCGCTGTTGCGATTGCCCTGTTTCGTGCCCAATTGAGAACTGTATGTACCACGATGCTTTTCGAAATACATTTCACCGACCCATGTTTGAGCCTGATCTCCATATTCATTTTCAGCATCCGCAAAAAACTTGCGAATTGTTCCAAAGGAAACTTGGGGCACTCCCTCAAGATTGTTGGCCCACCTGCCACGATCAATCATGGTCTGAGTCGGACCACCACCACCATCGCCGTGTCCGTACAAAACAAGCGAACGGGTTGCACCCACATGGTCAGCAAAGTTCTTTTCGGCAAAGCGCAATTGCGATGGGGTTAACAAGGCGTTGTACGTATCAACGGGACTGAAGTGCGTAAACACTCTCGTCCCATCAATTCCCTCCCACCAAAAAGTGTGGTGCGGAAACTTGTTTGTTTCATTCCAACTTAGTTTTTGTGTAAAGAACCAACGCCCTCCGCCATGTTGAACGATCTGCGGAAGGGTTCCGGGATATCCGAAGTCGTCGGGCAGGAATGCTCCATCACATCGCGCCCCAAACCATGAGTCAAAGGCCCGTTGCCCGTGGACCATTTGTCGTAACAGGCTTTCGCCAACCGGCAAATTGAGATCGGTTTCAACCCACATCCCACCGACTGGTTCCCATTGACCTGCTTTCACCAATTCAACAACTTCCGCAAAAATCTCGGGGGCTTCTTCTCGAACCCACGCGTAATGCTGCGCCTGACTGTGACTAAATATGGCATCGGGGTTTTTCTTCAACAGGTCAACGGCATTCGCGAAAGTCCGCACCGCCTTGCGGCGAGTTTCACGAATTGGCCATAGCCAAGCTGTGTCCAAGTGCGCGTGACCAGCCGCAACGATGTGATGCGAAGTACCTCGTGACTCGCTAATGAGAACAGCCTTCAGTTCAGCCAACGCCGACGATGCCGTTTCTGAAACCGCGTTGACGTTCAGCGCGTTACCCGCTCGCTCAAGTGCAGCAAACATTCGTGCTCGCTGCGATGAACTTTCCTCAAGATCTATCGTTAGATCAATCGCAGTATGCAACGCGACAGCTAAATCGTGCACGCCTTGGTCGAAAACGGCAAGTTCGGCCCGCCGCAGTTGATACAAGGGGGCATTACCCGATGTTGCTGGGTCGCCCAATGGAGTTGGCCCATAACCAAATGCATGGCCAGCAATGATCGGGGTTGCAGCGGCCTCAACCCACAACTCAATAACTTCTCCGGCGGCACTAGAACCTAGATGAACAAGCCGACGATCTGGTTGGACAGCCTGCACAATTTTCCCGTGACGGTACGCCAAGCCTTCGACTTGGAATCCATCGCCTCGTCCGTTAAAACCAAGATCAATCGCTGCGACTAAAGGTTGCCCAGCGAGGTTCGCGGGAACTGTCGCCACCAATTTGAACCAGACGGTATGCCAGGCCTTACCCCATCTCGTTCCGATAGCAAAAGGTGACAACGAAAGAGCAGTCGCTTTTTCATATGAAACAGTCTCAAATATTTCTTCTGATGCGAAAACTTCAAACGACAATGAACTGTGGGTCACACATGGCTGAACGCGCTGATCAAGCAAA
Source organism: Ilumatobacteraceae bacterium (assembly GCA_044355095.1). Taxonomy (GTDB): domain Bacteria; phylum Actinomycetota; class Acidimicrobiia; order Acidimicrobiales; family Ilumatobacteraceae; genus Casp-actino8. The sequence goes on along the minus strand of JBIKYT010000003.1, from coordinate 32,381 downwards.
CGTCGCGCTCGTTGCATCGCTGGTGCAGTTACTCGATGAGCCATAGCGTCTTCCCTTACAGCGTCGGCAGAGTGCCAATAGTCGGTTGAGCGAGACGCATACTCGCGTCAAACCCTGATTCGTACGGTAGCCACCCATTGCGATCGGGCCATACCAATTGCAACATGTCCCCCACTTGCCCCCGCGACCACTTCACACCCGTCGTAAACAAGTGCGCATGAGTTCGTACATCGACAGTTGAAAACACGCAGCGCAATTCGTTATCAAGCAACCCGACCAGCGCAATATCTCGCGGAATTTCAACTCCCGAGGTCACCTGCTCAATCACTAAATCGATGAGTCCCTTTGCTGCAACTGGAGCCAACCCAAAGATCACTATGTCAGGAAATGAAAAAGTCGCTGGCAAGCCAATCGTGTAGGCGTAACCGGGCGCTGGCGGATCTGAGTCGAGCATGGCGGCGATTGGTTCGAGAGCCCAACCATTCGTTTCAATCATCCACTCGATTTTTTCGGCATGCGGAATCTTGAAATCGGGAAGTTCAATGTTTTCTGGCACACAAATAGAGTGCCACACCATCAGCCCAATTGACCCAATTGCGATACCGTAAGTTGCGATGTATCGCTTCCTTTTCCGCCCAAAGTGGATCGCCTTTCACCTGCTGTGCATTTTTGGAGTCGTGTTAATGGTCTATTTGTCTTTGTGGCAGTTCAATCGCCTAGACGACCGCAAGGCCTTCAACCGCGAGGTCACGGAGCGCTCAAGTCAAAGTGTTGTTGATGTCAGCACCCTGGATGTTTCAGATGCAGCAGCAGTCCAATGGCGACCGGCCGGCGCCAAGGGGACGTATCTCGCCGACGAGCAGGTCCTGATCGTCAATCGCAGTCAAGGTGGCGTCGCTGGAATGAATGTGTTGACTCCCCTGCTCCTAGATGATGGGCGAGCCATCATCATCAATCGAGGTTTCATTGCGCTCTCCGGCACCCCTCCAGTTGCACCCTCAGGTGTGGTCAAAGTGGTCGGCGTGCTGCGATCGACCGAAGGCCGTACAACGGGTCAAGCACGAGAAGCCAGCGGCGAACTCGCAGAATTCTTCCGTCTTGATATCGCTCGTCTCCAACAACAAATCGAACCAGAACTTCTCAACGTTGCTCTTGTCGCTCAAGTTTCAGAGCCCGCTGATAGTTCAACGCTATTACCGGTCAGCCCCCCTGAACTTTCTGAAGGTTCCCATCTGTCATACGCAATTCAATGGTTGATTTTCGCAACCGCAGTCATTGTTGGCTGGGTACTTGCGGTTCGCAAATCAATTGCTAGCCGCGCTCAATCTGTGCCATCCGCCTGAATTGCTCCACGACATCGGGGCTTTGATGATTCGGATTAAGCGACCGGTAGGCGGTTTCAATATTGACACTGATCCGCCCAGCTTCTCCCCAACTAGCAAATGACGATCCAGTCGCCGACATCTCTCGAGCGATATCGCGCGCTGCATCAAAAGCATCCATCCCCGATTCATATCGAGCGACGGCACCTTGCTCAATAAACGACAGATAATCACGCACCTGGACGATGCCTTGCTTGTCGGTGACCGGGCCATGTCCGGGAACCACAGTGTCAATATCCATTCCGAGCATGAGATCACATGCCGAAATCCAATTTGATAGTGGTCCAGCCCACACGATGGGCGTACCACCAATAAACAAAACATCACCTGTGTACACAGTTCGAGCATCTGGCACGTAAGCAATGACATCGCCCTTGGTATGCGCTGGACCAACTTCAATGAGCTCAATCAAACGTCCACCCACTTCAACATCGAGACGTCCATCAAATGTACGAGTCGGCAATTTCATCGTGATGTCAGCGAATTCAAATGCCCCAAAGAAACTGCGGAATAACTCGCCAATTTCGCCAGGAGCAGCATTCAGCGCCGCCAACATCTCTGGGGGAACTTCGGTCATTTCATGGGCCGCGGCCGTTGAAGCAATGATTTCGGCACCAGCGACGAGTTCATTGCCATAACAGTGATCGCCATTGGCATGAGTGTTGACCAGCGACCGAATTGGCGCCGACCGCGTAAACGGTGTCAGCGAGTCGAGCATTTGCTGAGTCAATTTCAGATCAAACAATGTGTCGACGAGCAAAGATGCTCCGTCACCGACCACTAGGCCAGCGTTACTCCAACCCCAACTTCCGTCGGGTTGCACATACGCCAAGCAACCATCCGACAGTTCAACCAGTTCAGGAGGATTCGGCCGACCCGTCATACTCTTCTACCTTCCCCGTCGGACCGCACCAGCGACACGACACTGATTCCAAATCATCGAGGAGAACCTTCTCATCCTCAATCGCCAACTCACCACCAGTTGTGTAGTGATAATAAGCCGAGGTACGAGTCGTGCGCACCACATCAAAACGGGTCAAGTTGCCACACAACGTGCAGCGATAACGAATAGACATACTGCGAGCGTAGGGCAATCAACCAAATCCCTAACATTTTGCGACTTCACTTCTCGTAAAGTCTTGTCTATCACTGACTTGACCCCCGAAAGACTTGACCCCAAAGACTTGACCCCCGAAAGACTTGACCCCAAAGACTTGACCCCCGAAAGACTTGACACAGAACATTTGTTCGGAAACACTCTAAGGGTGCAGAAATCTTTCGACGATATGGGGACACCGCTCAGCGATGTCACTTTTTGCGTCATTGACTTCGAAACCACCGGGGGTTCAGCCGAACACGATCGCATTACTGAAATCGGTGCCGCGAAATATCTAGGCGGCGAATGCATCGGCACATTTCAAACACTTGTCAATCCCGGATGTGCCATCCCTCCGTTCATCACTATTCTCACGGGCATTACCGAAGCAATGATTATGCCCGCACCACGAATTGAGTCATTGCTCGGCACGTTGACTCATTTCATCGGCGACTCAGTCATCGTGGCGCATAATGCGCGTTTTGATGTGGGCTTCTTGAATGCAGCGCTCATTCGTGATGACCGCGATCCCCTCACCAACAAAATCATCGACACCGTTCCGCTTGCTCGAAGACTTGTTCGTGACGAAGTGAGAGATTGCAAACTCGGAACTTTGTCGGCCCACTTTCGCTTTGCCCATCAACCAAGCCACCGTGCTCTTGATGATGTGCTGGCAACTGGCGACTTATTACATCTCCTCATTGAACGTGCCGCTGGTTTCGGAGTTCTCGGTATCGATGACTTAATCGCGCTCCCCAAACTTGGCACTCATCCTCAAGCCGCCAAACTTCGTCTCACCGAAGATCTGCCCCGTTCGCCCGGTGTGTACATCTTCTCCGATGTTGCTGGACGTTTGCTGTATGTCGGAAAGGCAACGAATTTACGGCAGCGTGTTCGTAGTTATTTCAGTACTTCTGAAACGCGTCGCAAAGTCGGACCAATGTTGCGCCAAGTGCACGGGGTTGATTACATCGAGACTCCCGATGCGCTCACCGCTGAAGTTCTTGAAATGCGCCTCATTCAACGGCTCGTACCGCAATACAACAAGGCCGGAACCACGAGCGAAAAATACTGCTATGTCCGCCTCACGGTCGAAGAGGAGTGGCCGCGATTGGTCATCTCAAAAAATCCTGCCAAAAAGGGATTGCACATTGGTCCGCTCACAAGCCGCACCGCGGCTCGTCTCGTCGTAGAGGCAATTGAATCAGTAGTTCCGTTACGCAGGTGCACCGTGCGCATGGGTCGCAATTACTCAGCACCAACTGATGCCCCCGTATGTTCGGCTGCACAACTAGGGGTTGCCCTCTGTCCGTGTTCTGGAACTGCCGACCCGAAGGAATACGCATCCATTATTTCTTTCATCTCTCACTCGTTAACCGATTCCCCCGCTGCGCTGTTTGCGCTTCTACATGAACGAATCACCTCATTGGCGACCGCTCAACGTTTTGAAGAGGCCGCCGAAATGCGTGATCGTACTCAGGCATTGGTACTAGCAATCAACCGCCAACGCCGATGCGATCAGTTACGAGCTGCCGGCTCGGTAAGTGTTCGTGCGGGCGACATTCTCTACGACTTTGAATCGGGAGTCCTGGTGAATACCCGTCGTGAGGACCAGCTCTTTAGCCCCATCACCTCGCGCAATAGCAAAGTCCTCCAAGGTATTTTTGACTTCCTTCATCCGCACCAGCCCGAGTCCCTCGAAAGCGGACCGCTAGATCGTCATGTTTTTGATGAGGTGATGTGCATTGCTCGCTTCTTAGACGACGATGCGACCCATCCGATTCTGGAGGCTTGCAGCGGTTATTGGGCTTCACCTGTACAGGCTGTCCCCGAACTTCGTCGACTCGATTTACACCAAGCGGCTTGAGCGTTTACCCCACAGCGTTGCGCGCTCCTTGGAAATCTATGCCAAGAACTTTGGTGTGACCCTCAGAGAATTCACGATTGAGAATGTCTGCTATCTCGTGAGCTCGGTCTTTTTCAACGAACGCCGCAACCGTTGGTCCAGAACCAGATAACCATGAAGTGATCGCACCCACTTCAACGAAGCGATCCATCACCTCGCGACACATCGGGGTGTCATGCAACCGTTGATCTTGATGCAAACGGTCAGCCATCGATATGCGCAATAAGTCAAGATCTCCGTTCGTTAAGGCGATCACCATTTGTGAAGCACGCGCGATGTTGAATACCGCATCGGCACGCTCAACTTCTGATTTCAATGTTGAACGGCTCGAGTCGGTTGATGTTTGAAAGAAAGGAACCCATGCCACGACTCGCACCTGATCAATGAACGAATCAGCAACTGGAACTGCAACTGTTGATTCAGGCGAAGCCACAACGATTCCACCGATCACACTCGCGGCAACGTTGTCATAATGCCCTTCAAGTTCAGCCGCGATACCGATGATCTCATCACGGTGTTCAGCAATAAAGACATTGAGTTGATCGCTGCCTATCGAGTACTTCTGAGCCAGCCCAAGCACAATGCCACCAACGCGAACGGCCCCCGAAAAACCTAAACCTCGTCCCGAAGGAATCGGTGAATGAACCCACAGTTGACCGATGCCACCAGCCCGCACAAACGCCTGCATCGCTGGATGTCCAGCACTCACTAATTCGGCATCATCAATCGGACCCAAAGAAACAGTCGCAAAAAGCGACATCGCCATTCCGAAAACATCAAAACCCGGACCCAAATTGGCTGATGTGGCCGGAACTCGCACCGCCAAATTCATCGCTGCAAAACCCGAAATTTCTAGGCGCCGAATTCGGCAAGCGCAGCTTGAGATTCAGTGATGAGTTTGCTCAAAGTTTCGTTTGCTCGTCCTGAATCAATTGATTCAGCAGCCATGGCAACTCCTTCTTCAAGTGAGCTCGCAACATCGGCAACAACCAAACCGGCGCCAGCGTTCAGCACGACAATATTGCGATGAGCACCTTGTTCGCCTGCCATCACTCGACGCACGACATCAGCATTGAATGCAGGTGTGCCACCAACTAACTCTTCTGAAATGGCTGGAGCCAATCCCAAAGACACGGGGTCGACAGAGAACGTTCGCACTTGCCCGCCCCGAAGTTCAAGAACTGTTGATGGACCAGTCGTCGTCAGTTCATCGAGTCCACCACCATGAACAACCCATGATGACTTCGAACCATGGAGTCGTAATGAGGCCAACATTCGTTCCGCAACCATGGGGTTGGCGACACCAATCAACTGACGCTTCACGCGACCTGGGTTAGCCATCGGTCCGAGCAAATTGAAAACAGTGGGCACGCCAATTTCTCGTCGCGATGGTGCCGCGAACCTAAAGGCGGGGTGATAGCGCGCGGCTAGGCAAAATCCCATACCAGCGCGTTCGACACATTGCTTCACACCTTCTGGCGATAATTCAACAGCCACGCCTAATGCCTCGAGCACGTCGGCTGTTCCACATTGTGACGAAGCAGCACGAGCGCCGTGTTTACACACCGGCACACCTGCACCCGCAACAACGATGGCTGACATCGTGCTGACATTGATCGAATGACTGCGATCGCCACCGGTGCCAACGATGTCAATTGCTCGTTCGCGAGTCGCATCGTCAAGTGGCACCAAAGTCGCCGCTTCAAGAACCGCATCAAGCAAACCTGAAAGCTCTTCGGGTGTCTCACCTTTGGCGCGAAGCGCGACAACAAATCCGATGAGCTGTGCTGGCGTCGCTGAACCCGCCAAGATGTTGGTCATCGCTGCACGAGCGTGCGCTGCATCAAGGTCGCGACGATCAAGCAACGACGAAATCAGTTCAGGCCAACCGCCAATAGATTCAAGCGTGATTGATTCAAGCGTGATCTCAGAAGTCTGGGGTGCCTCGGCCATGCGCTTGAGGCTAGCGAGATGTACTTGTGAGTACGACGGTCACGCAATGCGCCGGCGTTGGCGAATGAGACGTCGGCGTTCACGTTCGGTGGTTCCGCCCCAAACACCGACCTTCTCTCGGCTTGCTAAGGCATGTTCAAGACACGAGATACGAACATCGCATCCCTGACAGATCATTTTCGCAACATCGGCCTGCTCTTCGGTTTCTGGAAAGAACAGTTCAGGATCAAGACCCCGACACGCTCCCAGCGACCGCCATATGACTTCCATTGGATTCCCCTAGTGACATCGTTCCGATAACAGCAACGACTTCTCTTCAGGCGAGACAATAGAAGCCCTTTGCCCGTTTGTGAATAGGTGAAACCAAATAGCCCTGTGACCTGCACTAATCAGGCCAAATAGTGGGTCAGGAGCGCAGATCGGCGAGGAACTCGCCCAGGTTCGCCGCCGAGAGCGAGATCTCTTCGAGGTAATCGGGGTGGGTGCACGCCAGCACTGCGCCGCCCTCGGCCAGCCCTGCAATCTCATCGTCGGTGAATGCAAACTGCAAGTAATGAACTGCTGCCGTGACATAGTCACGCGTCAGTTGACTCTCGTGTTGAGCTTCGGTGACTGCGGCGACTTCTCGCCCATCGGCCAATCGGAACACGATTGAACTTTCAATTCCGACCAACTTTGGCAACCACTCTTGCATTTGTTCTTCACTCGTCAATTCAATGAACAACGTGGCGCACAATTGGCCCGGCTCAGGGATCATCGGGTTATAGATATCAATCTCACCTTGAATCTCTTCGTCAGTTGAGAGTCGTTCAACTCGTGACATTTCTTGAATCTGATAACGAATCGTGTCACGGTTTTCGAACATCACCGACACGATCGTGCCAAGAGACAAACGACGGCGTTCTTTCAGGGAAATCACGTGTGCTTTAAATTCGGCACGCTCGCGTTCATAAGCACGCACGTCGGCGATATCTGACAATGAAAGTTTGCGGGGGGTCAAAGTATTCATCTGATTCTCCAATTTCTGAATTACTTGGGGGGTTGTTCTTCAGGAATTCCGTAGGCGCGTGCCACCAATTGGATGGGGTGCAACGACACTCGTCCGGTTTGTTCGTTAATTGCTCCGTTGGCCAAGTGACAATCGCCAGTGACGACATCGCCGTCAGCCTTGATGATTTCGGCTCCAAGCTTTTGACCAATTGGAATCGAGAGTTCGGCATTCTCGGCACGAAGGCCCCACATACCGTCAATACCTGAGCACTGTTGCACAAGTTTGATCTTTGCACCGGTGAGCTTCATTAGGTCGCGGCTCTTCAGTCCAATGTTCTGAGCTCGCAAGTGACACGGAGTGTGATACGTAATGGTCTCGGGAACATCGCCAGTGAATTCAGTGTCAAGCGCTGTGCCTTCGGCCTTATGCAACTTCATCAGGTACTCGCTGGCGTCGTAGGTATTGGCAGCGACCAGTTCGGCATCGGGCCCACCGACATAGTCGAGATAGTCCTTCTTCAACACGTAACCACAAGTCGGCTGCGGCACGACAATGTCGTTGCCTTTGCGGACAGTGTTTGCCAATGCCTTGACATTCTTCTCAGCAATCTTGGTGAAGTTGTCGATATCTCCACTGTGCAAGAACGGTGCACCACAACACTGGGTTGTGTCAGCCAACGAGCATTCGATGCCGTTGCGCTCGTACACCTTGATCAGGTCATGACCGACTTCGGGTGCCTGATACTCAACAAGACAAGTTGGGAATAAGGCAACTCGACCTTGACGCTTGCCAATTTTTAGTTTGGGGCGACGATTAAACCAAGTGGTAAAACGTTGCTTAGCGAACGGTGGCAGCACTCGTTCGCTGGAAACGCCCGAGGTCACTTCAATCGCTTTGCGAACCAATGAACCCGGCTTTGCACCCATCATCTTGTTCATCAAAGGCGCGGTCTTCGTCGCGACTTTTCCGAGCAGGTCAGTGCGACCCATCACGTTCGTCGTGACTTTGTCTCGTAAAGAAACTTGGTCATTTTTGTGTCGCATCGCGTCGGCGCGCAGCATCAAACGCGGGAAATCTAATTCCCATTCACTTTGTCCAGGAATGTACGGACAGTTGACGTAACACAATTTGCATTGGAAACATTCATCAATGACTTGGTCTTGCTGCGCTGGTGTTAAACGACCAGCATCTTGATCTTCGTGTTGATCAACGAAATCGAAAAGTGTGGGAAACGATGTGCAGTACTTAAAACACAAACGACACCCGTGACATAGGTCGTACACCCGAGTGAGTTCATCGCGTACATCCTTTTCATCGAGATACTTCGGATGCTTCGGGTCGTAGGTAATCGTCATGTTGAAATCTCATTCGGTAGATATATCTGCAAAAGAACAGTGTAAAGATTTTGTTGGGGTGCCCGGCTTGCGCCGAGCACCCCAACAACTACATGAAGTGAAACTCAGAGTGCTTCGAGGCCCTGCTGGAAACGACCAGCGTGGCTCTTCTCGGCACGAGCCAAGGTTTCAAACCAATCGGCGATTTCGGCAAAGCCTTCGTCGCGAGCGGTCTTTGCGAAACCTGGGTACATCTGGGTGTACTCGTAGGTCTCGCCAGCGATTGACGCCTTGAAGTTGGCTTCGGTTTCGCCGATGGGCTCACCTGAAGCGGGGTCGCCAACTTCAGCCAAGTAATCGAGGTGACCGTGGGCGTGTCCGGTTTCGCCTTCTGCGACCGAACGGAACAATGCGGCTGCATCGGGGTAGCCCTCGATGTCGGCCTTCTGTGCGAACCACAAGTAACGGCGGTTGGCCTGGCTCTCGCCGGCGAACGCCTCCTTGAGGTTTTCGTGAGTCTTGGTGCCGTGGAGGCTCATGACTGTCTCTCTTTCATGGGTTGTGGGTTGTTACTTGCTGAACTTCTTGATCGTGAGAAGCCACGCTCAAGAAACCTTTCCTCAGTTCAGGCGCAACTCGCGCATGAACCGTGGAACAGAATTGAGGTTGACTCGACGGAGAATCCATCGAGTCCTTCAATGTGCAGGGCTTGTGACCCAGCCACATAAACATCGCGAACATTGCCGCACCCTTGGCAGATGACGTGGTGATGTTCATCAACATTCGGGTCAAAACGTACGGCGCCTGCGCCAACATCAATGAGACGTAACTCGCCCATCGAGGCCAGATCGGTCAAAGTTTGGTACACGGTGCGCAACGAGATGCCAGGCATCTGGGCACTGGCCTCGGAATACAGAGCTTCAGCGGTGGGGTGCATGGTGTTGCCATGCATGAGGCGGAAAAGCAACTGCCGCTGCGGCGTGACCTTCAGGCCAGTCGCACGAAAGGCTTCGGTGAGCTCGGACGGTGATTTCACACTGCGAAACTTAGTGACATCTCCTGCTAATTAGCAATTCATGCAAATTAGCAATGGGTGAAATCTGTCTCACAATGCTCGTTACGGCTTCAGCAGGTACTCTCGCCATGTGCCCACCGTTCCAGCGTCAAACGCCATGACCCCCGACCATTTCGATCGATCGGTCATGCGCCAACGTCTGGCCAACGAGCAGTTTGATGTTGTGATTGTCGGTGGGGGTATCACCGGTCTCGGGGTGGCCCTTGATGCTGCATCGCGTGGTCTACGTACGGCCCTGATTGAGCGGTACGACTTCGCGTCGGGCACCTCATCCAAAAGCTCAAAGCTCGTGCATGGTGGACTGCGGTATTTGCAACAAGGTGAAGTTCGTTTGGTCTATGAAGCGCTCTACGAACGGCAACGCTTAATTCGCAATGCACCGCATCTTGTGTCGCTCCTCCCCTTCTTACTTCCGATTCTCACCAAAGACGGATTGGTATCACGAAAAATTGCGCGTGCTTTAGGTTCGGCCTTGTGGATGTACGACATCACCGGTGGCGCGCGTATTGGCAAAATTCATCGTCGCCTACGTAAACAAAAAGCACTTGCTCATATGCCGACCATGCCCAGTCAACGTTTGGCGTCGGCTTATATCTATTACGACGCTCAGGCAGACGATGCGCGACTGTGTGTCACCATGGCTCGTTCAGCCGCAGATCATGGAGCAGTCGTCATCAACCAATGCGCAGTCACCAGCATTTTGCGCTCCGAATCGGGACAGGCGAATGGTGTCACGGTGCAATGCGATGATGAAAGTTTTGACGTACACGCGAGAGTGGTGATCAACGCTGCCGGCGTGTGGACTGATGCCGTTCGTACGCTTGAAGAAGGTATTGATCCCGACACCATCCGACCAGCCAAAGGCGTTCATGTCACGGTTCCGTGGGACAAAGTTCGTAATGACATTGCTGTCATCATCCCGGTCCCGAAAGACAAACGAAGTCTGTTCGTTGTGCCGTGGGGTCCTAAACCCGATGGCACGTTTACGCACACCTATGTCGGCACGACAGACACCGATTATCAAGGTCCTATTGATGATCCACAATGCACGAAAGACGACATCGACTACGTTTTACGTGCGTTGAACGCCAGCGTGACCACTGGAATTACTGCCGAAGATGTCACTGGCGTTTGGGCAGGACTGCGTCCACTCGTTAAGCAAGTCAACGCCGAAGATGGAACTGGCAAAGGTGGCAAAGCCGCGCGAACGGCTGACCTATCGCGTCGACATGTGGTTCTCACTAGTGATTCTGGAATCATCACAGTGACTGGTGGCAAGTTAACGACTTATCGCGAAATGGCCCAAGACACCGTTGATGCTGCATTGAAAGTTCTCGAGAAGAATTCGTCAACGTCAACCAAGAACGTAAAGACTGCGAAATGTCGTACCAAAAATCTCAAACTTCACGGTGCACGCGGCTACAAGGAACCGCGAACCAGTGGATCACTCGAGGCACATCTTGCGCATCGTTACGGCTCAGATATTTCGGTCATCCAAGCATTGATCGCAACAGATTCACGACTATCTGAAACGCTCATTGCGGGCCTTCCATATATCAAGGCAGAGGCGATCTATTCAGTCATTCATGAAATGGCACTCAGTCTTGATGACATTTTGTCGCGTCGAACTCGGGCACTTCTCTTTGATCGCGAAGCCACCCGTCAGGCGGCACAATCGGTCGCAGAACTTGTTGCCCCATTTGCGGGATGGGACGAACAGCGCATAGAAAAAGAAGTTCTGGCCTTCCACGAAATTTGCGAACACGAAGCAACAATGGGCACCCTGCCCGAAAATGAACTGTATTCCTGAGCGGAGAATGACATGACCGGTAAGACTTTTTCTCGAGAGATCACATCGCCGATTGATCTCATACAAAGTGGACAGACTCCCGTGAGCAACCATTTGCAACATCGCACCATTGCACTCACCGAACAACAAATCGTTGATCTCACCAAAATTTGCGAAACAACTACCGCACCGATCGAAACGGCATTGGCAAGTCGCGACTGGTGGCCACTCAGCATGCATTGGGCGATTGCCGGCGAAGTACCCGCACGAGCTGCAGCAATTGTTCGACCCACATCGACCGAACAAGTTTCACTAGTTCTCTCGTATTGCAATGAAAACAACGTTCCATTAACTGCTGCCGGCGGGCGAAGTGGAGTGTGTGGCGCTTCAATCCCGCTATATGGCGGCGTCATTTTGGACACCACCGCGATGCAAGGCGTCGTTGCACTTGATGACGACTCGCTCACAGTCGAAGTTCTACCTGGAACGTTTGGTCCCGACCTAGAAGCACATATTCAGTCTTTGGGATTCACTGTTGGTCACTACCCCCAAAGTTTTGACATCGCGACCGTCGGGGGTTGGGTCGCTTGTCGCGGAGCCGGTCAGTATTCGACGCGTTACGGCAAGATCGAAGACATGGTCGTTGCACTTGAAGTGGTTCTCGCTGATGGCACGATTATCACGACCGGTGGCTCACCTCGCGGCGCCAGTGGGCCCGATCTCAATCAAATCTTTATTGGTAGTGAGGGAACACTTGGCGTTGTCACCCGCATCTGGCTCAAGTGTCATCCGGTCGCAACGTTAGAACGTCGCGCTGCATTTGGATTCGCCACATTTGAAGATGGCCTTGACGCCTGCCGCCGCATCATGCGCCGCGGCGCAACTCCCGCCGTACTTCGTTTGTATGACGCACCCGAAAGCCAACGTGGACAAGGTGGCGATGGAGTCGTGTGCGCGCTTCTCGTTCTTGATGAGGGCGATGTTGCCTCGGTAACTGCATCAATGAACATCGTCGAAGAAGAATGTCTAGCAACGATTGGTTGTCTTCCCCGCGATATTGAAACAGTTGAACGTTGGATACATCACCGCAATGACACCAGCGCGCTACAGGCCCTCACCAAAAAAGGGTTTGTCGTTGACACCATGGAGATCGCCGCACCATGGTCAACTCTTTCCGCAATCTTTAATGCCACTCGCGCCGCCATGCTCGAGGTTCCATATGCGCGCTCCTCAACTTGTCACTTGTCGCACAGTTACATCGATGGTGCTTGTTTGTATTTCACCTTTGCGGCTAACCCACCTGCAGAAGAAGTTGAGAAAACGTATGTCGCATTGTGGGATGCGGGCACTCGTGCAGTTCTTGCTCACGGCGGCAACCTCAGTCATCACCACGGAGTCGGACTCAATCGTTCGCGCTTCGTACAAGAAGCGCTTGGTTCGGCGTTTAATGTGCTTGTCGCGATGAAAAACTCCATGGATCCGCGTGGAATCTTGAACCCCGGAAAGATGGGGCTTCCGCTCCCCGATTATTTGGAGGCAACACAGTGGCCATAAGTTCAACGTCCGGCAGTCCAACTTCGTCCCGTTGGGACGTTGCCGCAATACGCGCTGGGGCATCCGTTGCCTTGGTATTCGCCGTTCCATTTTCCATTGCGGCACGCATTTTCTCCGATAGTGGTCTCGCAGTCATTTTGTCACTGTGTGCGGCGATCGGCTTTTTGTTAGGCGCTGCCGTTGCCGCGTGGCATCAACAACGTCGCACACCACTTTCACATGCCATTGTCACCGCAGCATTGAGTTACATCATCCCGCAAACAGTTTTCATCATCATCAAGTTGGCTCGTGGCGGTGAAGTGCGCTGGCTCGGCGTCTTTTTCAACTTGACAGTCACCTTGACCGTCGGTGTCATCGGCGGGTTTCTTGGATCAACAATGCAAAAGAACGGTGCTGTTCCCAAAGGACGTCGTTCATGAACACGTCAATTCTGGTGATTGATGTCGGCACAAGCGGTTTACGCGCCGCCGTCGTTCGACCCGACGCAACTGTCACGGCAATGCACTATCGCGAATTTGTACCTCATTCGCCGTTTTCCGGCCTTGTTGAATTTGATGCCACCGAAATGGCCCGACTCGTCCTTGAAGTCGCTCATACGTCACTTGCCGAAGCAGGCCCAGTCGCGGCAGTTGGCATTACAACTCAACGGGCTTCAACCATCTTGTGGGATCGCTCAACAGGTGTTCCGCTCGGACCTGCTTTAGGTTGGCAAGATTTACGCACCGTTGGCGAATGCATCATGGCGAAGGCCGAGCACGGACTGGCGTTAGCACCAAACCAAACGGCAACCAAGGCTGCATGGCTCCTGAAAACATACGTCGGCGACGAACAAGCCATTGCTGCACGCGCTGACAACTTATGTATCGGCACAGTTGACAGTTGGATTGCCTGGACACTCTCGCAAGGAACCCTGCACGTCACTGATCACAGCAATGCCGCGGTGACTGGTCTTGCTGATGTGTTATCTCATGACGACATTCGTTGGCATGAACGCGCCTGTGCGGTATTAGGTGTACCAATCAGTATGTTGCCGACTCTTGTTGCGTCATCGGGCATCATCGGACTGGCAACTGCTTTGCCTGGTTCGCCACCCATCGCGTCCATCGCCGGCGACCAGCAGGCATCGCTCATTGGTCAATCATGCGTTCGTCGCAATATGGCGAAGTGCACTTTTGGCACGGGCGGCATGATGAATGTGTGCCTCGGTGAGAGCAAACCCGTTTCGGCTGAGCGTAGTCGAAACGGAACATTCCCAATTGTCGCTTGGAGTCAAGTGGTAAACGATGCTTCTCATCTGGTGACCTGGGGCGCCGAAGCAATCATGTTGTCGGCTGGCACCAATGTTGAATGGCTCCGCGACGACATGGGTCTCATTTCCACAGCCGAAGAAAGTGATGCGGTCGCTCGAGCCTGTCAAACGTCTGACGGAGTTGTGTATGTACCAGCGCTTCTTGGTCTCGGAACTCCGCACTGGGATTACGGAGCACGAGGAGCCCTCTTCGGTCTCACCCGCGGATCAACTCGCGCTCATATTGTTCGGGCGGTCCTCGAAGGTGTCGCCCACCGTGGCGCCGACCTTTTGGAGGCCATCGAGACCGACTACCCCAATGTGGCGGTACCCGAAATCAGGGTCGACGGCGGGATGAGTCGCAACCCCACTTTTATTCAGGCGCTAGCCAATGCCACCAACCGACCAATCTCGGTCTCGCCGATCACCGAGGCCACCACGCTCGGGGCGGCATATTTGGCAGGTTTGGCCGTCGGAACTTGGTCAAATCTTCAGGAAATTGAGTCTTTGTGGTCGCCACACGCCACTGTTGACCCGCAGTCCAACTACGATCGTCCTGCGGTTCGTGCCCAGTGGGAGCGGGCTGTGACCCGTGCCGCCGGATGGATCACCGAACTTTCGAGTCTCGACTTCTAGAGTTTGGAGTTGCTCTTGCCTGTCTCGGCACATAAGGCTGTCGATAAGAGTTTGTGAAAGGAACCCCGTGACCGCTTCGAAGATCATCAGCGATAGCCCAGTTCGACCCACCGAGGCCGACACCGAGCTTCTCGCATCGGCTCAAGCCACTGCATTGGCAGTACGCGATCTCTACCATGCCGCTGTTGAAGCGGGTGCTGGTGGCGATCATGTGGCCAGCCTTGTCGCAATCGCCGCCCATCATGACGCCTATGCCCAAGCAATCTCGTCGTTGATTGGACGCGCTGCCCCGCAGGCTCGCGACAGCAAACTGTTTGCGGCTAACAAAGCCGACTTTGGTGCTGACACCACGGCTGTTGCCCTGGCTGCCCACACTCTTGAAAATGATCTTGTTGCCGCCCACACCGAAGTTGTTGGCTCACTAGAAGGAACTGAAGGCGCCGCACTTGTGGCGTCAATGATCATTATCGAAGCCCGCCACGTTGTGGCGTTAGCAACGATCGCGGGCAAGTCACCTGTCAGTGACACCGATTTGTTTTTAGTCACCCCCGAGGCTGCAACAGCAGACGCTCAGACCACGACGACCATCGCCTGATTCGGAGATCATCATGAACAACTCACATCGCGAAGAACTTCATACTTTCTCCAAAATTGTCAAAGCAACCCAAGGTGCCGACTTTGGTCCGGCTTTGCAGTCGTCGCTTTCTCGTCGCCGTTTCTTCATCGCTGGAGGTGCCACCATTTCGTTTGGTGCACTACTCGCAGCGTGTGGTGGTTCGACAACAACAACAGAGATCCCTCGAATCGGTAATGCTCCCGAAAAGACTGAACTCGTTGATGCACCAGTCACCGATATCGCTTTGTTGCGCACTGCGACATCGCTTGAACACAATGCCATTTTTGTTTACGAAGCCGTTGTAGCCGCTGGCCTGTTGTCAGGTGATGCGGCTACTTTGGCCGCTCGTTTTTTGAGCGACCACAAGGCCCACGCTGAAGCAACCGCATCGCTCACCGAGAAGTTGGGTGGCAAGGCTTTCAATGAACCCAACCCGCGTTTGCAATCGATCTACATTGAGCCCGCTTTACGACTCATCACCGGCGACGAAGCCAAAGGGATCCCAGCAACCGACGATCCCGTAGCCGACGTGTTGGCTTTGGCCTACGCCTTGGAAACTATTGCTGGTTCGACCTATCAGGTGTACGTCCCGATGTTGGCCGACCCCGCATTGCGCGGTGCTGCCATCGGAATTGGTGAACAAGAAGCTCGCCATGCCGCAGTCATTGGTTCACTACTGAACCCGACTCGCTTGGTCTCCTCATTCGGTCTTTCAATTGCCGCCGAGTACCAAGAAGAGACCGATGTGCCCGCCGCTGCGTATGCCGTACCATCAGCGTTTGGTACCAAGGCTCCTGTTCCGGTCACTCTTGGTGCTGCCAACGAATCAGGTATTCGCACCTCGCTCAACCTTGAAACACCAAGCCTGAACTCGATGGTGTACGAATACCTCGACGGCGAGTGATTTTTCCCTCGTACACTTCTCGCTGACAGTGAGTGAGTCGGGTAATCGCGGATGACGCAAGTCATTCGAGGAAAGTCGGGACTCCGTAGGACAGAGTGCTGGCGCGAGCCAGGTGGGGGTGACCTCACGGACAGTGCAACAGAGAGAAACCGCCGATGACTGGGCAACCAGCACAGGTAAGGGTGAAACGGTGCGGTAAGAGCGCACCAGCATGTGGGGTGACTCACATGGCTTGGCAAACCCCATTCGGAGCAAGGTCAAGCAGAGGAGATGGGCGGTCCGTCCATCCGGGTCACCGGAAACTCCTCGGGTAGACCGCATAGATGGATGGTTACCGGATCGAGGAAACTCGATTTACAGAATCCCGCTTACAGACTGACTCACTGTCACCCACAAGCTTTATTGATCATCGCGCGTGAGCGCTGCCGCCCGTACCCGTTCAAGTTCTTCGAGTTGCATTGGGTCTTTTAGCGAGAGCAGTCGAGCGTAGAACTTCAGCCCTCGCGCGGTCCCAGTGACTCGTACCGGTATACGGTCCCCCAGATCGGTACCAAATCCACGCGGAATATCGACGTTGTATACGCCAGCCTCGTGCAGGTCGGACTCGTCGGCAGCAAGAGCAGCACTTTCGTATCCGCCCAGGCCGAACTGCTCGGCATCCACGAAAAAGGTGAATTCAGTAACTGTTTCCTCGCTCATATTTTCAGATTGCCACATGCACAAACCCCTGTCGCATTCGGCTGAACAAGTCTGAGCACCCTTGCGCCAACTACGGTAAGAGACTATGAGTACGTTCAATTTTGAATCAATTCCCCAGGTCGCGCTTTCGGAGATCGACTTTTCTTCACCAGAGTTTTGGCTCAAGGATCGTGCGTTCCGTGAAGGCGCATTCAAGACTCTGCGCGACGAATCGCCCTTTCAGTATTTTGAAGAAGCCGTTATCCAAGGTTCACCATTCCCCCAAGGTCCTGGCTACCGAGCCATCACTCGCCACGATGACATTTGGCATGTCAGCCGTAACCCGCAATTGTTCTGCAGTGGTAAAGGTTCAAACATCGGCGACTTACCGACCGAGATGAATGAGTTCTTCGGCTCAATGATCAACATGGACGATCCCAAGCACTTCCGTTTGCGCAACATCGTGTCGCGCGGTTTCGCCCCCAAAGAAGTCGCGCGAATTGAAGACCAAGTTCGTTCGCGAGCCGAGAAGCTCGTGACCGATTTGCTTGAACGCTTTCCACAAGGCGAATGCGATTTTGTTGAAGAAGTCGCGGCCGCACTCCCCCTCGAAATCATTTGCGACATGATGGGAATTCCCGAATCAGATCACAAGCAAATCTTCCACTGGACCAATGTGATCTTGGGCGTCGGTGACCCTGAATTTGGTTCATCACTGGACGACTTGATGAAAGTCGCCATTGAAATGTTCTCCTATGCCCAAGCGCTTGGCGAAGATCGCGTCAAAAATCCACGAGAAGACGTGACATCGGCAATGATGAACGCCGTCGTTGATGGCGAACGCCTCACTGCTCAAGAATTTGGTTCGTTCTTTATCTTGCTCGTTGTGGCCGGAAATGAGACCACACGTAATGCCATTAGCCACGGCATGAAGTTGTTAACCGATCACCCCGATCAAAAGGCTTTGTGGTTCAACAACTTTGACGCACATACAAAAACTGCTGTCGAAGAGATCGTTCGTTATGCAACACCAGTGATTCACTTCCGTCGCACCGTCACCGAAGACACCGAACTTTCGGGGCAGAAATTAGTCGCTGGCGAGAAAGTCGTGATGTGGTACTGCTCAGGCAACCGCGATGAACGAGTCTTTGTTGATCCATTCAAGTTTGATATCACGCGCACCTCGGCAACGCCACAAGTTGGTTTCGGTGCCGGCGGACCTCACTTCTGCCTCGGCGCCAACCTGGCTCGACGTGAAGTTTCGGTGATGTTTGATGAAATCCGTCGACGTATGCCCAATATGCGCACCACCGGCGAACCCGCCATGTTGCAAAGTGCATTCATCAACGGCATCAAGCGCATGCCGTGTGCTTGGAACTGATCAGTCGGTAGTCGAGGCTTCGCCCATGTCGCCGCGCACATAGTGGCGGCGACACAGCAATTCATAGCGAACGACATCACCAAACATGGGTGTCGCAACATCACTCGTGTCGCCGACGACCACGGTCTCGCCTTCGTACACGACTATGCCGTTGACGACGCGTGCATTATGGGTTGCTCGCGAACCACACCAGCATCGGGCTTCAACCTGCATTTCGACTCGTTCGTTGGCCACCTCAAGCATGCGTTTGGTTCCTTCAAAGAGCAATCCCTTGAAGTCGGTGATGAGTCCAAAGGCGTACACATCAACATCGAGATCGTCTGCGACACGCGCCAACTGATCGCATTGGGCAATGGAATAGAACTGAACCTCGTCGCACACCACGAAATCAAGCGGCATGCGCGATTGCGCAAGTTCAAACAAATCAATCTCTGGTGACACTTCAACCGCAGGGGCCGAAACGCCCAATCGGCTTGTTACCTGAGTTCCGTCTCGGTCGAGTTTGGTGAGCAAAAGCCCTTGGCGATCGCGAACCGCCAGGTTGTGGTGAATCTGCAGTGCCAATGTGCTCTTACCCGAGCCCATAGTGCCGAAACTAAACCGCAGAGTTGCCATACCGCGCACAAACTTAGTCGGTGGCAGGCCTATTCGTTAGTGTCAACTGATCGCTCGGTCAGCACATCAGCAACGACCGCGAAGTGATCGCTGGCTTGCACTCCCCCGACTGGTTTGACTCCCGCAAGCCATGCTCGAACTGGATTGCCGACCGGTTTAGGCCGAGGCCAGGTCACGAACAGATAGTCAAGTCGACGGTTGGGCCAATTGGCATTCGCCAAATACTCATTACGGTCGCTCCAGGTATGGCCGAGTCCTTCGCCTTTGAGCTCCCACATATCGGCAAAAACAACATTGCGATTCTTCACCGCAGTCCGGCCAGTCAACCGACGAATTTCATCGCTATCAGGCACCGCGTTGAAGTCTCCCCCGATGATCACTGGAAGGTCTTGGGCCGGGTCGTGACGCAAAGTTTTCACGAGGTCAGAAAGTGCGTCTACTTGCAGTTGCCGAACATGCGACTCATCAAAGCGATGGTCAAGATGCGTTCCCACAACTGACCATTGTCCCCAAGGCGTTTCAAGCACTGCACAGAGAGCACGACGATGGGCTGGTTCACCATCGGCATTCGGTAAGGCGATTTGTTGCGATGTCACAATGGGCCATCGTGACAAAATTGCGTTCCCCATGCTCCATGGACTTGTCGTCACGACACATTGATAACCAAATTTCGCAGCCAAGTTTTCTGCTTGCTTTTCGGTGGTATGAACTTCTTGCAAAAAGAGCACGTCCGGATTTTCATCTTTAATGACCTGTTCAATCGCTACTTGTCGTTGTTGCCATGGCCCAAAGTGATGCCAGATATTCCATGTCATCACACGCATACTTGAATCGTGATTGTTCTCACTCATTTGAGATACGAACCAGGGACGAGATATTGATCGCCAAGAATTCTTCGGGTACGCCGCAAGGATGCCAACTCTGCCGACCAACGTGATCTTGCGATTCCCGCCTCGACCGCCGACGCTGGGGCAAGATCAACGCTCAGATTGCGAATGGTGTAGCCGGCATTTTTGTCGACCCACGTTGGATAAACAAGCGGTTGACTCACCGTAACTCGGTTATCTGCGGTTCGGGTCATCGTGATCGTGGCGATGGCACCATCTTGACCTTCGTCTGGTCGTGACGACTTCGTTGGCATATTCGTCAAGAAGTTTCCGAGACCAAACATGACCCAAACTCCATTGATTTGTTCGATGGGTTGCAACACATGCGAATGTGCACCAACGATGAGATCAATCTGCCCAGATGCTGTGAGTTCTTGTGCCCATTGACGTTGCTGCTCGGTCGGCACAGCAGAGTCCTCGTTGCCCCAATGCAAACTCAGCACCACTGCCTGAGCACCAAGGGTTCGCGCTTCGCGCGCATCGGCCAAAATACGTGGAATATCAATTAAGGCTGAACGCCACTCTTCGCCACTGGCAGGCGGAGAGTCATAACGCAATGTGTACGACAAGTGAGCAACCACAACATCGCCCACTTGAGTTGGCAATGGTTTGATTTCATCAGGTGTTCGCGCCATTCCCGATTGCATGATTCCCAAAGACTCAAACGCACTCACTGTTGCGTTGATTGCTTCACTGCCGCCATCAAAGACATGTTCACTCGCTGTTGAGCAGGCGTCGTAACCCGCCTCGGCGATCGCTGGGATGATTTGCGCAGGTACTTGATATTTGGGATACGAGAAAGGTTCGGCTCCTGGCGGTGCAATAGGCGATTCAAGATGACAAATTGCCAAGTCAGCGCTAGTCAACAGTTCGGCAACATCACCAAACATCGGCGTGAAATCAAAGGGCTCGGTCGAGCCTGACTCTTGGGCAAATCTGGCCGCGGTTGGCCAGAGACCCTTTTGCACCAAAATGTCGCCAGTAAAGGCCAAGGTGATCGGTGCCGGCGGCAGAGTTGTGGTCGTAGTTGTTGACGTTGATGTCGTTGACGACGTCGTTGGGGCGATTGTTGTTGAAGTGGTTTCTGCCTCAGGCACCGAAGTCGGATTCGCGCTGGTCGTCACATTCGGATTATTCGCCGCTGTCGAAACAGTTCCTTGATCAAGATTCGTTGGTGGCCGTAACACAACCGGAGGCAACGTTGCCGGCCTCGAAACCACCGACGATTCTCCCTGCGAGCAGGCCACTAAGGCCAGGCAAGTAAAGAGTGCCGTGAGCCGTCCGCGCATTGGCTAATTCTCTCACAAGAAGTGCGATGAAACGGGTTACACACTCTCTTGGCGATTGTTATAACCGCCAAAGTTTTCAGTTGGCCATGCCGCGTGAGTCAAATCGGCGCACCGAACTCACCGGAATGAAGCGCATGTCGCCAGAAGGAGAAAAAGTGCCTTGGACATCAACAAGCACTCTGGTCGCTGACGATGTGTAAATGCAGAATGTGCCATCGGCATCAACGGGAACAACTGCCAAGTTCGCGACCGATCGACCGACTGTCACATTGGCATTTGATTGAGCCTGTGGACCGGGCACCAAAGTTGAACACTTGTCGGCAGTGGCGTATCCAGCGGCCTTGGCATCGGTCAAGGTGAGATTGATTAGCACGGCCGAAGCACCTGCTGGAGCTGACATTTTGATGACTGCACCGGCTTTAAACACATCAGCACAGTTATCGGTGCACTTACGAGTATCAATCAAGCGAGTGGGTGCAGCTGGCGAGTATCCCCACTGGCCGACTGGGCTGGGCGCGAAGACTCCTTGTACATCGATGATCTGATTCAAACTGGCGTTGGCCAAGGTACAAAAGCCGGGCTTGTCGCCAACGACTCCCATCGGTACTACCGCCAAGTTCGCGACAGTGTCATCGTTGCCGTAGTTGATGTTTGAACGAGTCTGTTCACCAGCTTGCAGATTTTCACATGAATCAGCAGTGAGGTATCCGGCTCCAGTTGTGCCAGTCACCGTAATGTTCGACAACATCGCCACCGAACCGGCGGGAACGTGTGCGACGACAACTCCATTTTCATTCAACGCAACAACTTTGCCACCAGCACTTCGCGTGTCAAGAACACGCGTGGGTGACAGTGGCGTAAACATTGTGGCTTTGCTGTCAGCAAGACGTGAGGGCATAAAGAATCCTTGTGCGTCAACAATGACGTGCATCGGACTTGAGTTGTACAAGCAGAATCGACCTAAAGCGTCAAGGGGCACCACCGCGAGGTTGGCTACCGTCGCGCCAACTGCGACATTGCCATTAGACCAAGAGCGATCACCTGTCACATTTCCGTCACAACTTTCAGCGGTCACATATCCGGCTTGGCTGGCACCAGTCAACGTGATGTTGACGAGTGCTGATGTTGCACCAGCTGGCCCCTGCAACGGCACCGATGTACGCCATCCAGCCTGGGGACGATCCTGCCATGTGCACTTACGGACAGTTTCGCCCGCTTCGACAACATTGCTGCAATAACGCTTGACCGACACACCATTGACCGAGGCGATCTTCACGGCATCTTCGACAGTTCCGCGAAATTCAAAGTGCATCGGGTCACGAATAACACTGCTCTTGACTGTCTCTGGAGTGACACAACCACCACTCCAGCCATAACCACCCCAGAGCAAGCCCCACTTTTCAGCGGTTTGTACTACCCATTGCGGAAGGTTGGTAGCCATCGGTACCGAACACGCAGTTGTCGGTGAATCTGCAGTCGGCATGTAACGCACTTCTGGGTTTGCACCGACATTGATGTCGACGGCCAATCCCCACGCGTGATTCGACAATGATGCGCTCGTCAGACCGACACAATCTTTACGAGTGTTTGACGTACAACGAAAGTTGTAGCCAATCACATCGGTGATCCGGTATCCGTTGGCCTGAATCTCACCCAAAAAACCCTCAAATAATGCCAAAGCGGCCGGAGGTGCTTGCACCGCTCCAGCCCTAATCGTTCCAATCTTGTCGGCGTTTTTCCATAACGCCGCTTCCCAATCCTTTAAAGCAGGTGAACCCGAATATACCCAGCCGTTACTTTTCCATCCCGCGTTCAATGTCCCATCGGCGGCAATGGGAAACGGTGGAGTTCCCCAACCGGTTTTGGTGACATCGGTATATTTCGAAATCACACAGGATGCAACATCGCCGGCCGCAATTTGAACATCGGTACATCTCGCGGGCATTGAGGGCAAGGTCCACGGAGTTGAGTTGGAAGTGTCGATTGCCACCGTCGCGGCCGGAGTTGAGCCTTTGGCCTGAGCGGTGTCGGGGGCGGTCAACATGGCAATCACGATGACGGCATATGACACGAGAGCGATCAAAACAACAAAGGGTGCAAAGCGAAACTTGCGGGGCAAGTGATCTTGCATCTCATGGGGATTCTGAAAAAACTGCTGACTCATCACGAAAAGAGGTATCGGCGCTCATTTTCGAACTCTTGAGCAACTCGTGCGAAAAATCCCATATGCAGGACAAACGCACATTATTGGGGCGCACCGTCGTTCATGATTTGTGAACAATTCTGTTCACGAGAGTCATGTACCCAACTCTCGATTCAACGAAAGCAGATACCTATGAAACCGACCATCGCCCTTGACCAGTCACTGATCCTCACGCAACACGACGAAGTCGTCAACTTATTGCTCGAACTCACCGCACCTCCAGCGCCCGCAGTTGAACGCGCCCCGCTTGATATCGCCTTGGTCATCGACCGTTCCGGATCAATGCAAGGCGAACCGATGGCCGCAGTACGTAAAGCAGTACTGGAGTTGATTCGTGTCGCCGGACCCCAAGACCGCATCGCCGTCGTCGCATTTGATTCGCACATTGAAACGGTGCTCCCACTGGCACATCACAATGTTGATGTTGTTCGGCGTCAAATTGAAAATGTCCATAGTCGTGGCTCGACCAATTTGTCGGGTGGCTGGTTGGAGGGTTGCGCAATCCTTTCAAACGCTTCGGTAGTTGCTGGACGTGCTCCCGCAATCAAGCGCATTGTTGTGCTGACCGATGGCCATGCGAACTCTGGCATTCAGAATCACGATGAGTTATGCACGA
Source organism: Ilumatobacteraceae bacterium (assembly GCA_044355095.1). Classification (GTDB taxonomy): domain Bacteria; phylum Actinomycetota; class Acidimicrobiia; order Acidimicrobiales; family Ilumatobacteraceae; genus Casp-actino8. Next base: position 8,188 of record JBIKYT010000003.1, on the reverse strand, counting down.
TGACCCGTGGCGGAATCACTCATGGCATCAGCACATCGATGATTGGCTTTGCCAACGGGCACGACGAAACATTGCTGGCCGGCATGGCTGATGCTGGCGGCGGCAATGACTACTGGTGCGCTGGACCAGATCAAGCACTTGATGTGTTTAATCAAGAATTCGCTGGCCTGGCCAGTGTTGTTGCTCAAAATATTTCAGTGGCGATTCAACCGACCGAGTCAACGGCCGCTTTTGAAGTACTCAATGAATACGACATCATCAACATGCCGACAGTTCTCGGATTGCAAAAGGTCGTCATCGGCGATGCATGTGGCGATGAAGTACGTCGCCTTGTGGTGCGCTTCACTCTTCGTCCACGTTTGCTGCCTGGCGCATTCACCATCGCGAATCTCACGGTGCGATGGGCATCAACAGTTGGGTCAATCGCTCTTCATGAAGCACAAATTCCCGTTGTTGTTACTGCAACCGACGACAACGCTGAAATTCGTGAAGTCGACCCTCGGGTCACCCACCAAGTACTTCTCTTGAAAGTGGCCAAACTTCGTCGCGATGCGATTGCGCTGGCTCGTCATCGCAAGATAGACGAGGCCCGCGATCTTTTCAATCAAGCCATTGCAACATTGGTCGCCATCGGTGCCGATCCGAGCGAAATCCATGAACTGGTGGAACTGGCTAGTCGCCTTGAGGAGTTCACTGAGCGCGATATGAAGGCCCAGTACTCAACAATGCGTTCGACCAACAAAGGCCGCAAAGGTCGATTTGATCCGAACGACCCCTTCAACCGCTGAGCGTCTCGGTTATTGTTTCCCTCAATGACACATTGGGGGAAACAATGACCGAGCGTTTTGAAAATGGGTTTACTGGACGAGTTGCCGTCGTGACGGGTGGCGGCACCGGCATGGGTCGTGAACTTGTTCGCCAGCTCACCGCCGATGGTTGCGACGTCGCCACATGCGATGTCATGGAAGACACCCTCGCCGAAACGGTGGCTATCTGTGCAGCCGATGGTAATAGCGGGAAAATCTTGACGGGTATCGCCGATGTGTCAATCGAGTCTCAAGTGTTGGCGTTTCGTGATGCCGTTGCCGCATGGCGCCCGCATGTGAATCTGTTGTTCAACAATGCCGGCATCGGTGGCGGCGGAAGCATCGTTGATGATGATCGTGAATCATGGGAGAAAACCTTTGGAGTGTGTTGGTACGGCGTGTACTACAACACTCGCGCGTTCTTGCAGTTGTTACTTGATGCACCGATCGGTCACGTCATTAACACCAGTTCGGTGAATGGCTTTTGGGCATCGCTTGGCCCCAATATTCCGCACACGGCATACAGCGCTGCGAAGTTTGCGGTGAAGGGCTTCACTGAAGCACTCATCACCGATTTCCGCATGAACGCCCCCACGTTGCGGGCATCAGTTGTCATGCCTGGCCATATCGGCACTTCAATTGCGATCAACTCGCGCAAACTGCTTGGGGCTGACCCCAAAGAAATGACTGAAGAACAGATTGCTCAGATGCGCACACGTTTAGCCAAGGCCGGACTCGATGTCAGCGCCGCGAGTGACGAAGACTTACGTCTCGGCATTCAGGCTCAAGGTGAACAATTCCGCGACAATGCCCCGATGTCTGCGGCCGAAGCGACCGAAGTCATTTTGAATGGTGTGAAGCGCGGCGACTGGCGCATCTTGGTGGGTGCAGATGCAGTGATTCTCGATGAGATGGTTCGCGAATTCCCGACCGATGCTTACTTGCCCGACTTCATGGAACGAGTTCAAGCTCGTGGAGTATTTGGTGGGTTCGCCAACTAACTGGTTCTTGCCAATTATTGATGACTTTGTTCTCTTGATTCTCAAGGTCAGCAGACGCACAATGGTGGCATGGTGCAACAGTGGGTGTTACCCCAAGTCGTCGGTGTGCTCAGCGAAGTTAAGGCCAACGAGCGGCGAGTCGCGCTCACGCCTAACGGGGCCAAAGCCTTAATAGATGATGGTCGCCTGGTGGTCGTGCAAGCCGGCGCAGGCCTCGGCTCTGGGTTTTCCGATCGCGAATACTCCGATGCCGGAGCGATCATCGTTAACACACCTCACGAAGTATTCACCCAAGCGACCCTGTTGTTGCATGTGAAAGAACCTCAAGCCACTGAGTTTCAATTTTTCCAGCCCCACCACACACTCTTCACGTATCTTCACCTTGCAGCCGAAGCCAAAGTTGCTGATGCTTTATGCGCTTCGGGCTGCCGCGCAATTGCCTACGAATCTGTTGAGATTGATCGCCATTATCCGTTGCTCGCTCCCATGAGCGCTGTCGCCGGTCGACTGGCCACGCAATTGGCGGCGTCTTTTTTGGAAGCCCGCAATGGTGGTCGCGGCGTACTGCTTGGTGGCATTCCTGGTGTTGAACCAGCAACGGTGTTAGTGATTGGTGCTGGAGTTTCGGGACGTCATGCCGCTGAGGTGGCTGCTGGAATGGGGGCTGAAGTCATCATTGCCGATATCAATCTGGACCGTGCTCAAGAAGTTGCAGCACTTTGCGGACCACGAGCGCGTGCCGTGCAATCTGGGCCCGAAGTCATTGAGCACATTGCGCCAGAGTGCGAAGTCATGATTGGAGCGGTGCTCTCCCCCGGTCATCGCGCACCGCAAGTGATTACCTCTCGCATTCTTGAACTGATGCCCGAAGGTGCGGTCGTCGTTGATATTGCTATTGATCAAGGTAGGTGTGTTGAAGGAGTGCAAGCGACATCGCACACCGATCCAGTTCGATCAATGGGCCATGTTCGAGTATCAGCAACTCCGAATATGCCGGCGGCAGTTCCGCGGACTTCAACGACTGCTTTGACTGCGGCGACATTGCCATACATCCGTGCACTCGCCGCTGGCTGGACTCATGCTGTCACTGTTCATCCCGAACTCGTCGGCGCGGTCAATGTGCAATCTGGTGAGATTGTTCATCCAGCGATTCGCGAGGAACTTGCCAAACGTTGATGTGAACTACTGATATCCCGAATTACCGATATTTCGGGCAGAGGTTTTGTCCGTCATCAGAATGTTGACTTTGTCGATAGCCACACGATTGACAAATGGGATCAGTGCGGCGGCGAATTCGTTCATCGCGCGCGCTTTCCATCGCTGCTCTTCGTTCCGCCTTTTTCTTGCCATGTCGATACGACAAATAAGCACCAAACAATCCCATGGCTAACAATCCTCCGTGACCGTGTCGTTAACTTCCCGAGATGGGGATGTTTGACCTTGTTTTCCGACCCTGCCAACAGGGGAAGAATCTGCTCGTTCTTTCTTCATGCCTATAGAACGATCAATAAAACCCCAATTGTGCGCTACCTCGACTTTGCCCGAACACTTGATGGCTGAGATACTTATGTCATGAGCACCGCCACATCAGTTGATACTGCCAAAGCCACCGTTGAAGCAGCGCTTGACGCGTTTCTCGCCAGCAACGATCCAAAGTCAATGGACAACGTCGCTTTCCGCGGAGCCCGTTACGACCACGGTTTGGCGTGGGTGCACTTCCCCGCCGGTTGCGGTGGCCTTGGTGTTCGACCCGACCTCAATCGTCTTGTTGAAGAGCGCCTTCGCAAAGCTGGCGCGGCGCCACAAGACCCCGCCACATTCTTTATCGCTCTTGCTGGGCCGACCATCGCAACTCATGGTTCTGATGAAGTGAAGAAGCGTTTCTTGCGACCGATGTTTACCGGCGAAGAGAAGTGGTGTCAGCTGTTCAGTGAGCCTGGTGCGGGCTCTGACTTTGCTGGTCTCGGTACGCGCGCAGTACGCGACGGTGACGAATGGGTCATCAACGGACAAAAAGTTTGGAACACCTTGGCGCACCTCGCCGACTGGGGCATGCTCGTCACACGTACCGATCCCGATCAGCCCAAGCACAAAGGCATGACCTACTTCGCGATCGACATGCATTCGCCCGGAGTTGAAGTTCGTCCACTGCGTCAGATCACTGGCGAAGCAGAATTCAACGAGGTCTACATGACCGATGCTCGAGTTCCTGATTCACAACGAGTCGGAGAAATCGGCGAAGGCTGGCGCGTTGCTTTAACAACTCTCATGAACGAGCGCACCGCAATTGGTGGAGGTGGCGGCGGCAATGCCAAGCGCCGCGGGCCCATTGACGAAACCATTCGCATCTGGAAAGAGTTAGTACCCGAACTACAAACAGAAGCTCATAAAGATCAAATGATGCAGCTCTATTGCAAGAGCGAAGCACTCCGCTTGACCAATGCTCGTGGAGCGGCCGCCGCTAAGGCCGGCAACCCCGGACCCGAAGGTTCAATCGCGAAATTGATGTTGGCCGAATTCAACAAAAAGGTCACCGAGTTCAGCGTTGAATTGCTTGGGGCAAATGGCATGGTTGATTACGACTTCACCTTCCGTCGTCCCGATGGTTTGTCGGTTGATGGTTCAGAAGGCGGAGTACGCCACTCGTTCTTGCGTTCACGCGCCAACTCCATTGAGGGTGGCACGAGCGAGATCATGCGCAACATTTTGGGTGAACAGGTTCTTGGTCTTCCTGGCGAACCCCGTGTTGACAAAGATCAGCCGTGGATCAAAGTTCCGCGCAACTAAACCAATTAGGTATCTCAACCAATCAGTTTCTTGCGTCATAATGGCGAGGTGAAAACCACGCGCGGAATCGAGATTCCTGATGACGCCATTGAGTGGTCATTTGCTCGCTCCACCGGTGCTGGCGGTCAACATGTCAATAAGGTCTCGTCAAAGGCGACTCTGACCGTTTCAACGGCCTCTCTGAGTGGATCAATCGTCAAGTGCGAGCGCGTCGCTGCGGCTTTTGGCGAGCAAATCACCGTGACCTGCCAAGAGACTCGTAGCCAGTGGCGCAACCGCGAGTTATGCCTGGCCAAGCTCGTCGAGATGATTGATGTTGCTGCGGCTCCCCCGGCTCCACCACGGCGCAAGACAAAACCAAGCCGTGGGGCCATTGAGCGACGTCTCTCGAGCAAGAAAAAAGACAGCGACAAGAAAGCGGGCCGACGGGGCGACTGGTGACCCCGATACCGTAAACGCCATGCCCAGTCGCTTTGTCCTGAAGTCCATGAATGCCATCCACAAGACACTCCTCACGGTGTCGTTTGGCAAGGTTGGCTGGGATGCTGGCAAGATGCCCGTTCTCAAGCTCACGACGACGGGCCGCAAGAGCGGCCAAAAGCGTCTCGTGATGCTGACATCACCCATTCAGATTGGCGAAACGTGGGTCATTGTGGCCAGCAAAGGTGGCGACGACGATCACCCAGCCTGGTTCTTGAATCTGCAAGCCAACCCCACCGTTGAAGTTGATATTCGCGGCACGAAGACCACTCGCACCGCCCGCATTGCCACGTCAGAAGAGCGCACCACGTTGTGGCCCAAGATCACCGCAAAGTACGCCAACTACGGCGGTTACCAAAACAAGACCGACCGCGAAATTCCCTTGGTTTTTCTTGAGTTGAATTCGTGACCTTCATCAATGCCCAATCACGAACCTGATAATGAAGCTATAGACCCGCAAGTCTTAGCAACGATTGAACTTCTCGAATCGCTTGTTGGCGATCGCACGTTGCTCGCGGCTATTCCAAAAGAAGTTCGTGTCAAGTTGTTGAGCCTCGCTGGCGATCTCTACGAACCCGATTTAGCTTTACGTCGCAAACTCATCAAAGATCAACGTCGCAGTGACAAAAACGAAAAGACGGCGCGTCACCAAGAAAATTTGGCGCAAGCAGCAATTCGTGCGCTTCGGGCCAAGCCAGTGTTTGTGACACCCAACGTTTTTCCACCCGAACTTGTCGAAGGCGATGAGATCAACGACGACGATTTCACGAGCGCGGCCTTTATTGAGACCAACAAAGAACAGCATTGCTATGTGTGCAAGGTCAAGTACTCGCTGATTCATTTCTTTTACGATCAGCTGTGTCCTGCGTGCGCCGAATTCAATTACAACAAACGTGGCGAGACTGCCGATCTATCAGGACGTGTTGCGTTACTCACTGGTGGTCGAGTGAAGATTGGCTACCAAGCCGGAATCAAATTGTTGCGCGCCGGATCTCACCTGATTGTGACGACTCGTTTCCCACGAGATTCAGCGATGCGTTATGCGGCCGAAGCCGACTTTGCTGATTGGGGTCATCGCCTCGAGATTTATGGCCTTGATCTTCGCCACACACCAAGCGTTGAAGCCTTCTGTCATCACGTGATGACCAAGTATGACCGCCTTGACTACATCGTGAACAATGCCTGCCAAACCGTGCGTCGACCACCCGAGTTCTACCGCCACATGATGGAACTTGAGAGTGCGTCCATTACCGATATGCCCGAACATGTTCGTGAACTCGTCGGTGCATACGAAGGTTTACGTGGCTACAACATGTTGCCCGCCGGTGAAGACGAAGCCTTAGAACTTGCTGGACTTGGCTCCACATCAGCCCCAGGTATTACGCGCTCTGCCGAGCTGTCGCAGGCTGAGCTCATTGCCGAAGATCGCGATCTGCCTTCACACCTATTCCCCGAGGGCCAGCTCGACCAAGACTTGCAACAGATTGATTTACGCGACCGCAATTCGTGGCGACTCACATTGGCTGAAGTCTCGTCGGTCGAATTACTGGAAACTCAATTAGTTAATGCGGTCGCGCCTTTTGTGTTGAATGCGCGTTTGAAGCCCTTGATGTTGCGCACCGACAATCGTGACAAGCACATTGTGAATGTGTCGGCAGTAGAGGGTCAGTTCTACCGCAAGCTCAAGACCACTCGCCATCCGCACACCAATATGGCCAAGGCTGCACTCAACATGATGACGCGTACATCAGCCGCCGATTATCACGCCGATGGTATTCACATGAACAGTGTCGATACAGGTTGGATTAACGACGAAGATCCCGCTCACTTGGCTGACCGCAAACGTTCAGAGCACCACTTCCATCCACCGCTTGACATTGTTGATGGTGCGGCGCGCATTGTTGACCCCATCATTGACGGAACTAACACCGGCACGCATGTGTGGGGTCAATTCTTGAAGGACTACACACCAACTGATTGGTGAACCCTGATGCATCACGTCACGCATGTTCCGCTCGCTGGCGCCTTTGGTGGCGGAGGCTTATTTGGTATTGGGTATGCGATGGGTGTGATTGATGGATTGCGCGAGCAAGGCATTGATCTATCGACAGCGCCAATGATCGGTACTTCAGCAGGCTCATGGGCCGCAGCAGCGACCGCTCTTGGCGTTGGCTTTGATCAACTCGCTGCACTTGATGTGCCGCGCTTCCCGGATCCAAGGTCGGGTGTCTTGGCCAATTCGGCCCGACGCGTTTTTGGAAATGCGATGCGCGGCAATGTGCATGCAATCGCGTGTGCGCTTCCCCGCCTACGTCGCACCGAACTTGATGGAGCAAAGTTTCCGTTGTCAACGATCGTCGCCGCATCATCGGCTGTTCCTGGATTACTCGCACCCCAACGCATTGAGGGCCGTTGGTATATCGACGGTGGTGTGCGTTCGGGTGTGAGCGTTGATCTTGCAGCGCCTGCCGATCTGTTGATTGTGATTGCTCCACTTGCCGGCGCGATGTTCGGACCATTCAACAATTTGGTTGAACGCAATACCGATCGAGAAATCGATGCTTGGAAAAAATCGTGTAGCGGAAACGTTCGTCTCTTTGCACCGACCGCGACAACAGCCAAGATTGCAACATTGCCGCATCATCTGTTCGACAAAGATCGGGCGATTGACGCTTACGCCCGCGGCCGCCAAGAAGCTCGGGGCGATCTGGTCGGAAATAACTGAGGTTTTCTCAGCTTTTGCCAGCCCAGATCAACAACACGTCGAGTACCAAAAAGATCTGGTCGGCGTTTTGCGGAGAAAACCTCAGCAAAAGCCGACCAGATCGTTTAACGGGTTATTGATTGTTCAGCTGCAGCCAGAGGTGCTACCGCACGACGGGCAGGCGTGGCATGAACCGGCACGGTTCATCTGTACACCACACTGCATGCACATCGGTGCATCGCTGTGCTTTTGCGCCTTACGGGCAATCTCGGCCGAGTGATCACTCACAGGAGCCACCGGAGCGATTCCCATTTCAAGCTGAGTCACCAATTCTTCGACCGACGGAATGCTCTTCGGATCGGCGGCAACATCGCTACCGGTTGATGAGACGTAGGACGACTCTTCAACAC
>JBIKYT010000116.1:0-4579 GCA_044355095.1 Ilumatobacteraceae bacterium | reverse complement strand
CGAGCTTTATTCAAATTGTTGAAGATTTCCCGATGACCCCGTCGAACAAGGTGATTAAGCGCGAACTTGTTCTTCGACGTTGGCATGATGTTGAACGCCATGACGATGTTCAATTGTGGTGGCGTCCAACCAAAGAAATCGCATTTTCGCAATTCACTCGGGTTGAAGCAACGGAGCTCCGCGCAAAGTTCGCGGCCAACAATCGCGGTGCATTGCTGGATTGATTTGCTACGGAATCAACGCAATTTTTCCAGCCACTTTGCGGTCTTCGAGATCTTGCAACGCTTGAGCAGCTTGTTCAAGTGGGTAGGTCTGAGGCTCGACGGGACGGAGTTCTCCGGCCGCAATCAATTCCATGACTTGGGCCAACATGCGATCATTGAGTCCAGGGTTCTTGCCAGCCCATCCGCCCCAATCAACGCCAGTGACTCGACGATTACGCAAGAGCACTTGATTGGCAGGAAGTTTTGGAATGCCTGCCACAAAGCCGATCACTAGATATTGGCCGTCATCGGTGAGCGCACGTAAACAGGTTTCACCGAGTTCGCCGCCCACTGGGTCGTACAGGTAATCAATGCCACCACCAGAAAGACGTTTGGCTTCTTCTTTCACCTCGTCTGCCGACAGTGTTGAATCAATCACCGCAAAGGCGCCACGCTCGAGAGCAAGGTTGCGCTTTTCTTCAGTTGAAGCAGCCGCGATGACACGAAGTCCGAGTGCTCGTCCAACATCGACAGCGCCAAGACCTACTCCACTACCTGCACCTAAAACCAACAGGTGCTTATTGCGCTCGACGTGGGCGCGTTCGACGAGCGCAAACCAAGCTGTGAGGTAGCTCTGCATAAATGTTGCAGCTTGGCCATCAGAGAGCGTCTCAGGGAGTTTCATGATGCGCTTCGCTGATACGACTGCCTCAGAGCTAAAGCCACCTAAGCCGACATTGGCGAATACACGTGTACCGATCTGTACATCGGTGACATCGGGGGCAATCTCGGTAATTCGTCCGACAACTTCCATCCCCGGGACAAATGGCGTCGGAGGTTTGATCTGGTATTTGCCCTGGACAAAAAGCGCATCAACGAAGTTGACTCCGCATGCGGTTACCGCAATGCGAACAGAACCAGGGAAGAGTTCGGGCGAGGGCTTTTCCTCAAGTACTAATTCAGAAAGAGGGGCGAACTGGTTGCAGACAATTGAACGCATGTCTCAACCGTAGCGATCCGTGAAGAACGGGCACGATCTGACACACTGTCAGAAACGGGATTTCATGGGAAGGGTAGTCATGAGCACTATTTGTGTCACCGGAACGGCGTCGGGTATCGGCGCAGCCACCAAGCAGAAACTAGAAGCACAAGGCCATCAAGTGATCGGCGTTGATCTTCGTGATGCCGACGTGTGCGGCGATCTTTCAAAGCCCGCAGATCGCGTGCGAATCGTCGACGAAGTGAACGCCTTGTGTGGCGGTGTCTTGGACGGACTTGTTCCCTGCGCGGGAGTAAGTACCCCGGTACCAAATGAACTTATTGTGCGCGTAAATTTCTTTGGCACCTTGGCCATTGTGAATGGACTACGTCCTGCACTGCAAAAAGGAACGAACTCAGCAGTCGTCATGATCTCTTCAAACTCGACAACGATGACGCCTGGTCTGTCGGTTGATGACGCGATGGCCTACCTGCAGCAAGATGAAGAAACAGTTGTGGCGCGATTTAGTTCTCCGGCAGCTTTCGTTGCATATCCTGCCGGCAAATTGGCGATTGCTTTCTGGGTTCGTATGAATGCTGCCGAATGGATGAAATCAGGAATACGAATTAATGCGGTTGCTCCGGGCGTGATTGACACAGGGATGACCCGTCCGTTGCTCGATATGCCAGGTGTGAAGGATTCTCTTGACATGATTCCGATACCTCGCGGCCGTTGGGGTCAACCAGAAGAGATAGCAAATGCGATTGCATTCTTGGGTTCACAGGAAGCTTCGTATGTTGTGGGACAGACATTATTCGTCGATGGAGGTACCGATGCGCTGTTGCAGCCAACTGCCCATCCGCACCCACTTCCAGGAGGCCAAAGAGGATGAGTCATTCGAATGCGTTGCGAGATAGTGATCCGTTTGCTTGGCTGATTGCGTCCGAGGAGATTCGACAACTCGCAAGTCGATATGCGATTTTTTACGGTGCTCGTGACACGCAAAATCTTGCATCGCTGTTTATTCCAGATATCAAAGTGACCCGTGAAAGTTCGGGAACGCAGGCCTTGAAGGAAAGCTTTGACGGTCAGATGCACTCACTGGGTCGAGTGATTCTGCAAGTCAATAATCACCTCATTGATGTAGCGGATGAGTCAAACGCGACTGGAATCGTTTCATGTCGTGGTGAGATTGAAGATGCCGACGGGAACTGGATCATCCATCAAATCCAATATCACGACACGTACACATGTGTTGATGGACATTGGTTGTTTGCTCGTCGAAAGCACTTGCTGTGGTACGGCCACACGATGCCGAATGCCCCAGTCGGACTCGAAGACGCGAACTGGCCGGCAAATCAGACGGGTCGAGGTGAGTTGCCTGAGTGCCTCGAGTCATGGCAGACGTGGAAAGCAAATAACTGATTCGTTGCTTTAGAGTGCGGTCAGTATCTGTATTCGGCCATTCGCTGCAAAACGTGCTTCGAGTTCTTGCTTGTCAGTTTCGTTCATGAGCCGCAAAGGCGCATTGCGCTCGGGCCGCCAATAGTGAGTGTCTGCAGCAAACCATTTACTCGCGCGTAGCGGTGGCTTATGCACTTTGTTGTTCGCAGTGAGTGGCATCGCTTCAATCACCCGAACAATTTGTGGTGACCATTTGGTGCCAAGATCTCGCTGCTGTGACAGAAACTCATCAAATTCGTGTGGCGAAAACTTGGTCGTTTCGTTCATTTCAATTGCCACCATCACCATGTCGCCCGTTGTTGGATCGGGCACTGGGTAGACGGCGGCCATAACGACTCCAGGAAATCGCGAGACGATGTTTTCCACTGGTCCAGCAGCAAAGTTTTCACTATCGACGCGCAGCCAATCAGCGCTACGTCCTCCAAAGTAGAAAAAGCCTTCGTCATCGCGATAACCAAGATCGCCAGTCCAATACCAACCATTGCGAACTCGTTCGGTGGAGGCTTCACGATTGTTGTAGTAGCCCTCAAACGAAGTGCCGCCACTCTTACTCACGATTTCGCCAATGCACTCAGGATTGACAATGGCTCCGAATTCATCGAACTGAACTCGTGGACATTCGGCATTGGTGTCGGGATCAATAATGAATACCTGCCCCGCCATATCGGCTCGTTCTTTGCCGAGAGCATTCGCTGGTGTGTTAGGTGTGCGAATGATCGCAACCACACTTTCGCTTGATCCGTAACCCTCAACGAGATCACAGCCAAATCGTTCGAAGAAACGCTCACGATCAAGTGCGCTGGCTTCGGTGCCGAATCCAAGGCGCAATTTGTTGTGCTTGTCGTCGGCGTTCGCTGGTTGCCCCAGAATGTAGGCGATGGTGCGGCCGACGTAGGTGAAATATGTACAGCCGTGTTCACGAATATCGGACATGAAGTTGCTTGCCGAAAACTTTCGACGAAGAACGACGGTTGCTCCAACTGCGAGTGCGGGTCCCCAGCAAGCCATGAGTGCGTTGCCGTGAAATAGTGGCATCGGGCAGTAGCAAACTTCTTCACTGGTCACACCGTAAATCTGCCCAGCTCGCACGCTGGCGATAGCCATACGTTGGTTTGTGCATACCACTGCTTTGGGAGCGCTTGTTGAACCAGATGTGAAGAGCAAGAAAAGAATGCTGTTTTCATCTGGCTCGTTTTCTGGAAGGGGTGCATTTTGATGTTGAGCAAGCAGTATCTGATGGTCTTGTGAGTCAACGTCAATCGTGTTTGCGTTTTCAACTCCCGTGTCTAAACCCTCAAGGAGTTTCATTCCAGTTGCGTCGCTGATGATTACTTGGCAATCGGTGTGTTGAATGTCGCGTTCAAGTTCGCTTCCTCGACGCGTCGGGTTAATGCCAACGATGCATGCGCCAATCAGTGCGGCACCACCAATCCAGAAGAGATATTCCGGAGTGTTTTCCAGCAATATGCCGACATGGGGCGGGCGACCATCGTCGAGCAGGCCATTCAAAATTGATGCTCGAATGGCTGACTCAGAAACAACTTCATCCCAAGAGTAGGTGCGCCCTTCAAAGATGTAGCCAGGGTGAGTATCGCCAACTCGCGCCCGAAGCAGGGAAGCGACTGTGCTCATGGAACGATTCGTTGAGGAAGTGGATGGCGGTACAGTGCGGCGGCATTTTCACAACAGAACTTGCGCAGCAACTGGGGCGATAAATGACCCCATGCATCTTTCAAGATTGATTGGCTATTTGGCCAAGTGCTGTCTCCGTGCGGATAATCAATCTCAACCATGATGTGATCGTCGCCGATGACGTCATGAAGATCAATGGTGGACGGATCGTCGATGGTGCAGAACCAAAAATTACGCCGCAAGACATCGGCGGGTCGAATATCCCAACCGGCACCATAACCGCTTCGATCCACGACATTTT
>JBIKYT010000115.1:0-4615 GCA_044355095.1 Ilumatobacteraceae bacterium | reverse complement strand
GTGAGCGAAATCTCCAACCGCTTCTCGCGGGGAATGTCAACTCCAGAAATACGGGCCATGCTGTTTCCTTATTCTCTTCTCAGCCTTGACGCTGCTTGTGACGCGGGTTCTCGCAAATAACCATGACGCTGCCGTGACGGCGGATCACTTTGCACTTCTCGCAGATTTTCTTAACACTTGGTTTGACCTTCATGGTCATCTCACTTCTTGTTGTTGAATTTCTTGAATGAATAGAGACTGGTTTTATTGACTTTTTAGAACTTGTGACTACTTGTAGCGGTACGTGATGCGACCTCTGGTGAGGTCATATGGCGTGAGCTCTACTTGCACCTTGTCGCCAGGAAGAATACGGATGTAGTTCATTCGCATCTTTCCGGAGATATGCGCCAAAACTTTGTGACCGTTCTCGAGTTCCACCCGAAACATGGCGTTCGGCAGGGACTCGAGGATCGTTCCTTCGAGCAAAATGGCGTCGTCTTTGGGCTTGGACAGAACTGACTCCTAACAGGGCGGATATTGCACACTGCGTGACGCCACGAGGACGCGTGCAGGGTCGGCCATTGGGCCGAGGGGCAATGCTACCGCCGAGACTCAAGTGAACCAAGTGCCTCGAGCCAGAAACTTGGGAGTCTTTTCGGAGCGAAACCATAGCCCAGGATTCCAGGCCGCTCGTGGCAATATCTGAAGAAAAGTTATCCACAGGCACGCTCAGCTGCTTTTCCGAGCATGATCGATCGCGGTGGTCAATTTGCTGAAAACCTCATCAGGTGAGACCGACCCATCAATTTCAACAAGTCGACCATCTTGGCCGTAGAACTCGAGCAACGGCGACGTCTGTGATTCGTACAAGTCAAGCCGCTGACTAATGCTCTCGGGGGTGTCGTCGTTGCGCTGAATCACATCGCCTCCACACGAGTCACAAATCCAGGGATCGCGCTTTTGTGCGGTGGCAACATAGTTGGTGGCACAGTCACGGCAGACCCGGCGGGCCGAGATGCGTTGAATCACTAAATCGCGCGGAACGTCGAGATCGAGCACGATATGGATGGGGCGCTCAGCGGCAATCCCGTCGAGGGCAATCGCTTGCGCCACGGTCCGCGGAAAACCGTCAAGGATGTAGCCACGGGTACGGGCGTCATCTTGCTCGAGGCGTTCACGGATAATTTCGATCATGATGTCGTCGCCCACCAAGCGCCCGGCCTTGATGACCTGATCGGCCATCTTGCCTAAAGCAGTTCCCTCACGCACGGCAGCGCGCAAGATGTCCCCCGTTGAAATATGGGGAACCACGTAGTGTCGCGAGATGCGTTGACATTGAGTACCTTTGCCAGCGCCTTGACGACCCATGATGATCAGACGAACGCCCGCGGTCATGAGTTAGTCCTGACGCAGCCACCGATGCTGCGTGAGCATCACTTCAGGAATCCCTCATAGTTGCGCAACATGAGTTGGCTATCTACTTGGCGCATCAATTCGAGAGCAACACCGACGGCAATCAAAACAGTCGTTCCAGCGAATGGGAATGACTGCACATCGCCAACCCACAACACGATGTACGGCAAGATCGCGATGAAAGCCACGAACAATGCGCCCGGCAACGTAATACGGTTCACGGTCTTGGCAAGGTAACGCTCGGTCTGCGGTCCGGGGCGAATACCGGGAATGAATCCACCTTGACGACGAATCTGATCGGCCTGACGAATCGGATCAAAAGCGATTGAGTTATAGAAATAGGCAAACGCAATGATGAGCAATGCGAACGACACGATGTAGAGCATCCCTTGCGACGACACCAAGTTACGGTCGACCCATTCGGTCACTGTGCGACGCCAGCCGTTTGCACCACCGATGACGTTGGTGACAAGAACTGGCAACAACATCACCGAACTTGCGAAGATGATCGGCACAACGCCGGCCTGGTTGACCTTCAACGGAATGTATGTGCTTTGACCGCCGTACATGCGACGACCGACAACACGCTTGGCGAACTGCACAGGAATGCGGCGTTGACCAAGTTCAACACGAACAACTGCAATCAAGATGCCGATGGAGACCGCAACCAGAATTCCAAAGACGACCCACTTCTTGCTCTGCAGAATTGAGTAGTAACTAAAGGGCAAAGAACTCACAATCGATGCGAAGATCAAGATGCTCATACCGTTACCAATGCCGCGTTGACTGATGAGTTCACCCATCCACATCAACAGTGCCGTACCAGCTACTAATGAAATAATGACGAGCAAACCACGTGGCCACATTCCATCGGGCAACAACACGATGTCGGGAGCGGTGGCAGAAGCAGTAAAGAAGGCCGAACCATTTCCTTGACCAAAGATGAAGGTCAAGCCAGCGCCTTGCAACGTGGCGATGGCAATTGCCACGTAACGCGTCCACTGAGTGATCTTGCGCTGACCGGTTGCACCTTCTTGTTGCCACTCTTCAAGCTTGGGAATCACCACGGTCAACACTTGCATGATGATGCTTGAGGTGATGTAGGGCATGATGCCCAAAGCAAAAATGGCAAACGATGAGAACGCTCCACCAGAGAACAAGTTCAAGAAGCCGAGAGCACCTTGTTCACGAGCGGATTCGCGCAATTGGCGAACCGCTTGGTCGTCGATACCAGGAACGCGAATGTGCGCGCCTAGGCGATACAACAACACCATCATGACCGTGAACAAAATTTTGTTCCGTAGGTCGGGGACCTTGAAGATGTTCTTCAGGTTCGACAGCACGTGGTCTCCTCGGGTTCTAGCGGCTGGTGAAAATCGGGAAGCCCGAAATCAGCGGTTGGTGAACTGGTTACCGTTGGCGGCAGGGCGAACCTTGTACGGCAACGGAATGATGGTGACGGATCCACCGGCTGCTTCGATGGCTGCCTGAGCGGCCTTCGATGCACCGTGAACATGAACATCAACCTTGCGGGTGATCTGTCCACGACCGAGAACTTTGACAAAGACGTTCTTGTGCAAAACACCGGCGGCCGTTAAGACCTCGGGGTTGACAAGTGCATCTTCGAGTTCATTGATGGTGTCAAGGTTGACACCCTGGTATTCGATGCGGAATGGGTTATTGAAACCCTTCAACTTCGGAACACGCTGCTTGAGGGGCATCTGTCCACCTTCGAAGCCGCGAGCAACCTTGCCGCGACCACGTGAGTGCTGACCCTTGGTACCGCGACCGGCAGTCTTTCCGCCCTTGCCACCGATACCGCGACCAAGTCGCTTTTTTGGATGGGTTGAACCAGGTGCTGGTGCTAATTCGTCAACGCGCATTGGTCAGCTCTCCTTCGAATCAGTCGAAGATGAAACTTCGATGAGGTGGGGCACTCGGGCAATCATGCCGCGAATTTCGGGACGGTCGGGCAACGTATTGGACTTGCCAATGCGTCCAAGGCCAAGCGCGCGCAATGTTCCGCGGCTCTTGGGCTTGGCATGAGTACTCGACTTGATCTGGGTCACCGTAATGGTGGGGCCAGTGTGAACGACTGTTTGGTAGGTAGCCATAATCAGTGACTTTCTCCTGCAGCAACGGCGCGCTTTGTTTCGTTATAGGCCTTGAGCAAGCCCTTCGGTACGAAACTATCGGCGGGAATGCCACGACGAGCTGCGACTTCATCAGGACGCTGCAATGACTGCAGACCGTTGATGGTGGCGCGGGCCACGTTGATGGCATTGGATGAACCAAGTGACTTGGCCAACACATCGTGAATGCCAGCCTCTTCAAGGATGATGCGAGCAGCACCGCCGGCGATAACACCGGTACCAGGAGCTGCTGGCTTGAGCATCACGCGACCAGCACCCAAGATGCCGATAACGGGGTGCATGATGGTGCTGCCAGCAAGGGCAACCGAGAACATGTTGCGCTTAGCGTCTTCGGTTCCTTTTTGGATGGCCAACGGAACTTCCTTGGCCTTTCCGTAACCGAGACCAACGCGACCGTTACCGTCACCAACGACGACGAGTGCGGTGAATGAGAAACGACGACCACCCTTCACGACCTTGGCCACGCGGTTGATGTGAATCACGCGTGACTCGCGGCCACCTTCGGGGGTGTTGCCCATACCTGGCGGCGGGCGGTCACCCTGGCGCGGGTTGCCGCCGCCGGGACCACCTGAACGCGGGTTCGGATTGGGGTTGTTTGGTGTATTCGTCATCAGAACTCCAGACCTGCTTCACGAGCGGCTTCAGCAACCGCAGCAACACGACCGTGGTACAAGTAGCCACCGCGATCGAAAACAACTTTCTTGACACCAATTGCTTGTGCACGTTGCGCAACAGTTGCACCTAATGCCTTAGCGACTTCGACGGTGCTTCCACCAGCGGCACGCAATGCCGGCTCATTAGATGAAACCGAAGCAATGGTGACACCGAGATCGTCGTTGATCACTTGAAGCATGATGTGCTTGTTCGAACGGTACAACGACAAGCGGGGACGCTCGGCGGTGCCGTGGATCTTCTTACGAACTCGGTTGTGACGTACAAGGCGACTCTCACGACGCTCTTTACTGATCTTGCTCATTGGATCTCCCTACCGGAATCTTTTCTCGGCATTACTTCTTGCCGGCTTTGCCGGCCTTGCGCAGAATCTTCTCGCCCTGGTAACGCACACCCTT
>JBIKYT010000014.1:0-45237 GCA_044355095.1 Ilumatobacteraceae bacterium | reverse complement strand
GCGATTTCGACGTTGCGATCGAGGCTCCACGCGTCGGCCGCCGCGATCTTGTCTTCAAGATCGGCCTGCAAGGCTCCGACCTTTTCGTAATCGGCGTCGGGGTCACCCCACATCGCCATGACCTCGTTGTAGCGGTCGAGAAGAGCCTTGACGGGAGCGACACCGTCCATCACGTTTCCGAGGACGTCTTTGTCGGGATCGAGCTGGGGTTCTTGGGCCAAATAGCCCACGCTGAAACCGGGGGTCAGGCGGGCGTCACCCGAAAAGCCGTCATCAAGACCAGCCATGATGCGCAAAAGGCTGGATTTACCCGAGCCGTTCGAGCCAATAACGCCGATTTTGGCGCCCGGGTAAAACGAGAGCGAGATGTTTTCGAGAACTGTGCGGTCGGGCGGGTAGTGCCGAGCCAGTTTGTAACACGTGTAGATGAACTCATGAGCCATGGATAAATGACCTCCAGGGCTTAAGGCTAGTCGGCAAACCGGCGTGGACTTCTTGCCCACGCCGGTATTTCGACAGGTCTACTGCTGTGAGGTTGGAGTCCCAAAATCGGACGCTGATACACCTTTGGTAGGCGCCGAGTCCTTGCCTCGGGCGATGATCATAAAGACCATGACTCCAACCAGAGCCAAATTGATGATCCCTTTAAGAACGTCATAGAACTTTTCGACGCCACCGTAGAAATCCTCAGTGAGCGGCCCGATCGGGGTAAACCACTTTAATGATTCGGCGACAGTCACGTAATCCAAGAGGACAACTGATAACACGATTTGATGGAACACGTATATCCCGATAGCGAGGATGGCTAAATCTGAAGGCTTTTTCATAGCGATAAAACTCCTTGTTCGATGTCTTGTTGGACGTTTAATTGTTCGTTGGTCAACTCAACGGGCGACCGTCAGAATCGGGCACGCTCCGCATCGCGATAAGAACGAGGTCGATGAGTGCCCAGATGCCACAACCTCCGAGGGTGAGAAGTTTGGCGACCCCAAGTCCCGTGTAACCAAGGTAAAATCGATCGATGCCCAGGCCGCCGAGGAAGATCGACAGGATCAGGGCAGTCGTGTACGACTTGTCGGAGAACACTCCGGGA
Source organism: Ilumatobacteraceae bacterium (assembly GCA_044355095.1). Classification (GTDB taxonomy): domain Bacteria; phylum Actinomycetota; class Acidimicrobiia; order Acidimicrobiales; family Ilumatobacteraceae; genus Casp-actino8. The sequence goes on along the minus strand of JBIKYT010000014.1, from coordinate 44,144 downwards.
ACCTGTGATGCTTGGACGGGGTATTGGCTGGAGGTCGATTGAACCATTGTCGTGGGGGTAATGACCTTGGCCTTGGCCATGCCTTGGAGGTCGAACATGGTGTAGATGCGATCGTCCGTTCCATAGGCCATCACCTTGAAGGTCTGGCCACCGCCTGAAGGAGGGGCGAAGTTGGGTGCTGGAATGGGTTGCTGAGTTGAGTCGTAGTTGGACATGTGACGAATGTATCACATGCCGATCCCATGTTTTTGTTTCTCATCTTCAGAGACGGAGAAAACTCATTGTGTTTGCAGCCGTGAATTCATCAGACAGCAACTGCTTGAACTGTGAAAAGATCGTCTGGTGGACTTTTCACCAGAGTTAAACGACCTGGGTTGGTGTCCGTTTGCGAGGGTCACCGGTCAACCGTGCGTCCTATGTGGAGGTACTCGCGCTGTGATAGGGATCGCGCAGGGCAATCTTCACAAAGCACTCAATTTCAATGCGATTGTCGTCATTGCCGTGTTGATTGGTCTTGCAGCTGCGCTCTTCGCGATCATTAGCGAGAGGTCTCTCGTTGGTTCTGTCAAGCGTGTTCAATCGTGGTACCGGCAAATTGCGGCGATACCGATCGGGGGACAGTTGCTGATATTCGCAGGTTGGTGGATGTGGAATATCGGGCGATGGTGACGGTGCTTGTTTTGAGCAGCGTGAGCGATCACGGTAAAGGCACTACTCATTTGGTACTTTATAAAAGCCTGTCCGTGACGATGGGTCGTTGCCGTTGGGCAATGTAGGTCTAATCGGAGGAATTCATCATGGAAATTTTCACGCAGGAAGGCCTGGCGTTTTTGACGCGCTGGCTACACGTTTTGGCAGGAATCACCTGGATTGGTTTGCTGTACTACTTCAATGTCGTCCAGGTTCCGGCGTTCGCTGCTTACGGTGACGAAGGAAAAGCACGAAACATTTCGATCGACAAGCTCGCTCGCCGAGCCTTGTGGTGGTTCCGTTGGGCTGCCCTGACCACATTGGTCCTAGGTCTCTTGATCATCGGAATCACCGAGGATTACATGCAGGACTACATGAGCGACTTGAACAGCAACGATCTTGCTCATGACGCCACGATCTTCGTCGGAATGATTTTTGGTATCACCATGGCCGCCAATGTGTGGATGGTCATTTGGAAGAACCAGAAGGTCGTTTTGGCTAATGCCGTCAATGTTTTGGGCGGCGGGGAAGCAAATGCTGGCGCCCCAGCAGCTGGCCGTCGTGCGATGTTGGCGAGCCGCCAAAACATGATCTTCTCTTTCTCGATGCTGTTCTTCATGGTGGGACCAGCTCACTTCTATAACGGTGGAGCATTTGGCGAAAATGTGTCAGCGGGTAACGCATGGACATTCGTGATTATTGCCGCAGTCCTTGGGGCAATTCTTCAACTGAATGCTCTTGGAAAGTTCGGTGGCACCGCTGCGACGAACAAATTGTTGTGGCCCTATGAGAATCACAAAAATGCGATCATTAGTGCATCTGTTCTGCTCGTTGTGATCTACGTATTGAGCGAGATTTTCCTCAAGGCCTGAGCCGAATAGAACTGAAATACACTCAGAAGTGAAATGAAAAGGGCCGCCCTAATGGGGCGGCCCTTTTTTGTTTTCTGAGACTTGTTCAGGAAACAGTGAGTGTGCTGTCCATATTTCCATGTCCAGGAATGCTGCAATAGATGCGGTACTCGCCGGCTTCGAGATTGATCATTCCTGCGTCGAAATCGCCTCGCTTATTGACGACCAGTTCGAGGTCGCCGACTACTTTGTCGTCTTGAAGTACAACCAAAACATGCTTCACGCTGTCATCGTTGGCCAAAAAAACTTTGATGTCACCAGCCGCAGCGCTGTACTCGCTGGCGTCCCAGCGGATCGAGGGGATCGCCTTGACGACGAGGCCTGCATCAGCAGGGATGGTGTAATCAGGGGTGCTCGACGAGGATCCGCCGCATGAACTGGGGACCACGAGTGAGGCGGCGAAAACAATGGCGGTGATGGGGCGAAGAAAACGCATGTCAGAAATATACAAGTAAATACTTGCGAAAATCAAACGACAGGTGTGCTGATCTGCGTGACGCTCGTCAAGTTTGCTGATTGGGGGATCAATGCACCGCAGCCAGACATGTCAATCGGGGTACAGTTTTCAACGATGTCTGAAGCGCTGATTCCTACCAATGCGTCCACTCCCGACTTTGGAGCCAATTCGTGGCTCGTTGAGGAGATGTACGAGCAATACCGTCTTGACCCTGCATTGGTCGGTGAGTCGTGGCAGGAATTCTTCTCGGACTACAAGTCGATGGCAACTGCAGTGGCGGCGGTGACTCATCCCGCTGCTGAAGCAGTCGTGGCGACTGCACCGCAAGCGGTCTCAACCAACGGAACGGCGGCAGTTGCCGCTCCGGCCGCATCATCCACGACAGTCGCACCAAGCGAAGACTTGAGTGAACCGATTCGCGGCGCTGGTCTAGCCATCGTGTCAAATATGGAACGCAGTCTCACGGTTCCGACCGCCACAAGTTTCCGCAACGTGCCCGCCAAATTGCTTGAAGTGAACCGCAGCGTGATCAACGGCTATCGCAGTCGTTCTGGCCAAAGCAAAATAAGTTTCACGCACCTCATCGGCTATGCCATTGTGCGAGCGATTGCTGATGCAGTTCCGGCAATGAACAGTGGCTTTTCTGAAGGCGCTGACGGGAAGCCCCGCGTAACGCGCCATCAACACATAAGTATGGGTCTCGCAGTTGATGTTGCTAAGTCAGACGGAAGTCGCACATTGGTTGTTCCGGTATTGCGCGAAGCTGACCGACTTTCATTTGCTGAATTCTTGGTTGCTTACGAAGATTTGGTGCGCAAGGTCAAGCAGAACAAACTCACCGTGGCTGACTTTCAAGGCGCAACGATCAGTCTGACGAACCCCGGCACGATTGGAACGGTGCAAAGTGTGCCGCGTTTGATGCCTGGTCAAGGTGTCATTGTTGGTGTTGGTTCTATTGATTATCCGGCCGAATTCCAGGGTGCCGATGAACGGGCCCTCGGAACTCTTGGTATTTCAAAGGTTGTTACTGTCACCAGCACGTACGACCATCGCATCATTCAAGGTGCCGAAAGCGGCATGTTCTTGAAGCGCGTTCATGAACTGTTGTTGGGTGAGCACGGCTTCTACGAAGGTGTTTTCAAGAGCCTTGAAGTTCCGTACGAAGCAGTGAAGTGGCGCACCGACGTCAATCCACTTGATCGTGAAGAATCGAACCTGCACAAGCAGATGCAGATTGCAACATTGATTCGCGTTCACCGTGTGCGCGGTCACCTCATTGCCGACATTGATCCTTTGCGATGGAAAGAACCGAAGCTGCCTGTCGAGCTTGACCCCGCAACGTATGGTCTCACCATTTGGGACCTTGATCGCGAATTCTTAACCGGCGGTGTCGCTGGTACTAATCGCTTGCCGTTGGGCGAGTTGTTGCACGTGTTGCGCGACGCGTATTGCCGCAGTATCGGCGTTGAGTACATGCACATTCAAGACACTGATGAACAGCGTTGGGTGCAAAGTCATTTCGAAGGCGTGCAATTCCAGTTGTCAAAAGAAGAAAAGCATCGGGTGCTCGAGCGCTTAAATGCCGCTGAAGCATTTGAGAAGTTCTTAGCAACGAAGTATGTCGGAACCAAGCGTTTCGGTCTTGAAGGTGCCGAAAGCGCAGTGCCGATACTTGACGAGATTTTGTCGCAAGCTGCAACAGCCGGACTTGATTCAGCTGTTGTCGGTATGGCGCACCGCGGTCGATTGAACATTTTGGCCAATGTGATGGGCAAGAGTCTCGACAGTATCTTTGGTGAATTCGAAGGTTACGTCGATCCTTCAACTGTGCAGGGTTCGGGTGACGTGAAGTATCACTTGGGTGCGTCGGGTCACTATGTCAACTCGAATGGTGCATCAATCAAGATTGAACTTGCAGCCAATCCGAGTCACCTCGAAACGGTTGATCCGTTGGTGCTTGGAATGATTCGTGCCCGTCAAGACCAGATTGATCCGCCTGGTTCTTTCCCGGCACTGCCAATCTTGATTCACGGTGATGCCGCATTCGCTGGTCAAGGAATTGTTGCTGAGTGTTTAGGTATGAGCGATATCAACGGATATCGCGTTGGTGGAACCATTCACCTCATTATCAATAACCAAATTGGTTTCACGACCTCGCCGCAGTTCGCTCGTTCGTCGTTGTATTGCAGCGACGTCGCCAAGACAGTTCAAGCACCGATCTTCCACGTCAATGGCGACGACCCCGAAGCTTGCGTTCGCGTCGCTCGACTCGCATGGGAATACCGTCAGCGTTTCCATAAAGACGTAGTTATTGACATGGTGTGTTACCGCCGTCATGGTCACAACGAAGGTGATGACCCGAGCTATACGCAACCACTCATGTATAAGGCCATTGCTGAAAAGCGCAGTGTTCGTAAGTTGTATGTCGAAACATTGGTTGGGCGCGGTGACATCACGCTCGAAGAAGCTGAACAAGCGCTCAACGATTTCCAGGGCAAGTTGCAAATAGCGCTTGATCAAACTCGTTCGCATGCTCCTGTTCCGACCAAGGTTGCCAAGCCGCCGAAGCCTGTTGGCGTTTTGCCGCATGTTGACACCGGTGTTCAACGAGCAGTGCTCGACAAAGTCTTTGCACAGCTCACCAATTATCCCGAGGGCTTTACGGTCCATCCGAAATTAGGTAAGCAGTTCGAGCTGCGCTCAAAGATTTACAACGAGCAAAGTGAAGTCGAATGGGCAACAGCCGAACTGTTGGCCTACGGCTCACTCGTCACCGAAGGCGTTCCGGTGCGGTTGGCTGGAGAAGACTCACGACGTGGCACGTTCAGTCACCGTCACTCGGCGTTAGTAGATAACAACACCGAACGGGTTTGGATTCCGCTATCCGAGTTGCCAGGTGCCGAAAAGTTCTGGGTGTATGACTCGCTGCTCAGCGAATATGCCGCGCTTGGTTTTGAATACGGCTATGCGCACGCCAATCCTGAAGCATTAGTTCTGTGGGAAGCACAATTTGGTGACTTCGTTAACGGTGCACAAATCATCATTGACCAGTATTTGGTGGCCGCCGAAGACAAGTGGGGGCAACATAACGCTCTTGTTATGTTGTTGCCACACGGTTACGAAGGACAAGGCCCCGAGCACAGCTCGGCGCGTATCGAACGCTTCTTGACTTTGTGTGCTGAGGACAACATCCAGGTTGTGAACGCCACAACTGCGGCGCAGTTTTTCCACGTGTTGCGTCGCCAGATGCATCGCGAAATTCGTAAGCCTTTGGTGATCTTTACTCCCAAGGGACCATTGCGTATGAAAGAAGTTCGCTCAAAGATCTCCGATCTTGAACCAGGCACGTCATTCCAAGAAGTACTTGACGATCCTTTCGTGACCGATGCGGCGAGCGTGAAGCGCGTGGTGTTCTGTTCGGGCAAGGTCGTATGGGATGCACTCGCCGAACGCGACAAGCGTCAGGCCGCTGCAGCAATTGTTCGTGTTGAGCAGTTGTATCCATTCCCTATCGATCAGATGATGGATGTCTTAAAGCATTATCCGAACGCCAAAGAAGTTGTTTGGCTACAAGAAGAACCGCTCAATATGGGCGCTTGGACATTTGTTGAGCACCGTTTCTGGCGAGTCAAAGAACAGGGTTATGACTTGCGTCGAGTTGCTCGTGTCGAAAGCGGAAGCCCCGCAACTGGTTCGAAGATCGTTCATGATCAAGAACTTGCCGACCTCATGGACGAAACTTTCCAAGGTCTCTGAGGGTTTTTAACGCAGATCAATTCCGAGAATTGCTTCGAGGTCAGTGATGGCTTTGTCAGCGCCGAGAACCTTGATCGTTTGCATTCCCATGGCTGCGGCAGGCTTCAGATTGATTCCGAGGTCGTCGAGGAAGACGCACTCGGTCGGTTTAACATCAAGTAACTCGCAGGCAATTTCGTAAAACCGTGTTTCCGGCTTCCGGCAGCCAACTTTTGAGCTTTCAACGACTGCATCAAAACGCTCCATGATGAGCTCAATGGCGGCTTCACGACTATTTTCGGGATGTTGGGTCAGACCGTCTCCTCCGACCATGTTGTTGGTCAGACAAGCGGTCTTGAACCCGGCGGCCTTGACTAGGTCGAGGGCATGGACCATTTCTGGCCGAATTTCGCCCTTGAGAAGAGACAAAACGTCATAACCCCGAATGTTGAATCCGGCGACTGCGGCATCTTTGGCAAAAGCTTGGTCGAATTCGGCGGCGGAAATGTCGCTGCGCTCGAAATGCGCCCAGGCGTTGTCATCGGGATTGGTGGCGTTGATGGTCCGAATGGTGTCCAGGGGGAGTCCCTGGGCGGCCTCAAAGCGGTTAAACGCCTCAAAAGGGCTGCTCAGGATCACGCCCCCGAAATCCCACAGAACTGCCGAAATTGTCGTCGTACGAGTCACACTCACGATCGTAGGGCTATCCCCACCTCAGAGCCCCATTAGTGGTTCACTAGAAGGGATATGTCTCCTAAGCCCGCCGCCCTCAAACACGTCATTGTGGACGGTTCGAACATTGCTACAGAGGGCCGTTCGAAGCCCAGTCTGAAGCAACTCAACGATGCCGTCATGGCTTTCATCAACGATCACCCCAAAGCGGTCATCACGGTCATTGTTGATGCAACTTTTGGTCATCGCATTGATCCCAAAGAAGTCACCGCTTTTGACAAGGCGGTTGAACATAACGAACTCGTCACCCCACCAGCCGGAACCGTTGGTCGTGGTGATGGATTCGTTTTGAGCATCGCGGAAAAAGTTGGTGCATCGATTCTGTCGAACGATAGTTATCAAGAATTTCACGGGCAGTACGAGTGGCTGTTTGACGAAGGTCGATTAATTGGCGGTAAGCCGGTTCCAAATGTGGGTTGGGTGTTCGTGAATCGCACCCCAGTGCGCGGCGAGAAGAGTCGCCGTGCGATCCGCGAGTCGCAGCCATCGTCTGACAAGCCGGGCAAAGGTGTCGCCAAAGTCAAGGTAAGCGCCGAAGCGATGAAGCCAATGCCGGTGCCGAAGTCGTTGCCACCTGGCGCAACTTTGCCAGCGAAGAAAATTGATAACTCAAAATCAGTCAATGACATCTTGCCATTTTTGCAATTTGTTGAAAAGAACACCGTCGGCTCTGTCGTCGTGGGAGTCGTTGAGAGTTATTCGTCGCACGGCGCATACGTCACCCTTGGCGATGTCCGTGGATACGTTCCCTTGCGTCTCTTAGGTAGTCCTCCGCCGCGCTCGGCCCGAGAGGTAATGCAGCTCGGCGAGAGCGTGACTCTTGAAATCGTCGAAATCATCGCCGGCCGTCGCAGTATCGATCTGGTCCCGACAACGAAGTCAGTGTCAGAGGTCGCGTCGAAATCGAAGAAGAAGGCTGCTCCGGTCAAGAAGGCGGCGCCAGCCAAAAAGGCAGCACCAGCAAAGAAGGCTGCTCCGGTCAAGAAAGCGGCGCCAGCCAAGAAGCCAGCACCAGTCAAGAAAGATGCTCCAGTCAAGAAAGCCACGCCGATAAAAAAGGCTGTGCCGGTTAAGAAAGTTGCGTCAGCAAAGAAGGCGGCGCCAGCGAAGAAGTCAGCACCAGCAAAGAAGGCTGCTCCGGTCAAGAAGGCGGCCCCAGCCAAGAAAGCCGTCGCTAAAAAAGTCGCGACTAAGGCTGCCCCTCGCCGCAAGTGACTTGAGGGTCACTGATCGCCTACGGTTCTCTTGTGCGCCTCGCTACTTGGAATGTCAACTCACTACGGGCACGAATGCCACGTGTCGATGAATGGTTGCTCGATGTGCAACCAGACGTGGTGTGCATGCAAGAAACCAAAATGGCCGAAGATGCGTTTCCAACTGAACATTTCGCCGAGATGGGCTACGAGTCAATTCACCATGGCCAAGGTCAGTGGAACGGTGTCGCAATTCTGAGCAAAGTCGGACTCGAAAATCCCGTACGCAATTTTGCAGATGGTCAACCGCTTGATGCTGAAGCTCGTCTGGTGACCGCGACATGTGGCGGAATTCGGGTGAGTTCGGTGTATGTACCGAACGGTCGCGAATTAGATCACGATCATTACCACTACAAGTTGGCGTGGATGAAGCGATTGATTGATCATCTCAATGCTGATACTCAACCCAGTAACGCCGTGGTCGTGACTGGTGATTACAACATCGCTCCAGCCGATATTGATGTGTACAACCCTGCCGATTTTGTGGGTGCGACGCATGTGAGTGAAGCAGAACGCCAGGTCTTAAGCGACCTTGAGTCTTGGGGAATGGTTGATGTCTTTCGTAAACATCATCCCGATGACAAATTGTTTTCGTGGTGGGATTATCGAGCCGGTGGATTCAATCAAAACAAGGGAATGCGTATCGACTTAATTTTGGCAACACCATCAGTGGCTGCCAAGGCTCGTTGGACGATTGTTGATCGTCAGGCTCGTAAAGGTGAAAAGCCGAGCGATCATGCTCCAGTATTGGTGGATATTGATGTCTGAAGAAAACAATCCCGAAACTGATCGATCAGTTTGGTCAAACCCAAATGAGTCGGTAATTCCTTCGCCGTTGGCTCTGCCGAGGCATCGCGTCGCAATGCACGACCCGAATAATCCGCGACTTCGTTTAGCTAATGCGACGCGCGAAGTATTGCAACATTCAGCAACATCGACGGCGCATAGTGATCAGTTCGCTCAGGCCGCCAATCTGCTTGAGCAAGCAGCCGCTTTACTCGCACCTGGGCCCCATGGGCGTTCGTATCATGCGAGCGCCGAAGGCGCAGTTGGGGGAGCGACTCACGGGTTCATTAGTCACAGTCCGGTCACTGGACCATTAAATGGTTTGGCCGGTTTGATTGAACTGGAAAGCACCGCGACGGAGATTATTGCGACCGTCACTTATGGAGACGCCTATGAAGGACCTCCAGGCTGCTTGCATGGTGGTTTGATTGCAGCGATATTTGACGAAGTGCTGGGTTTCGCTCAAGCGTTGTCGGGGGCGCCAGGAATGACTGGTCGGCTTGAAGTGACATACCGTTCGCCAACGCCGTTACATCAACCGCTGAAGGTGACAGGTCGTTTTGACGGCATTAATGGTCGCAAGATTATGACGTCGGGCGAAATTTATGCGGGTGATCGCCTGTGCGCTCAAGCAGTTGGAACTTTCATTTCGGTGAAGGCTGAGAAATTCGCTGCACTCAACAACGATCGACAAACTCGCGAATAATCACTGTTGCGATTGAATGATGCCGCGTTGTATCGCGGATAATACTCGATGACCGACGCGCTGACTCATTGGTTGGCCAAATCCATCAATGGCTGCTAGTTCTTCGCTTGTCGTCGGGCGTGCTTGCGCGATTCGGCGGAGGACTTCGTCTGAACAAAAGATCAGTGGGTCAAGATTGGCAACCCGACCAGCATTGGTGCGCCACTGAACTAGTTCGTCGTAAACGTAATCATGTGGGTCAAGTTCTTGGCGGCGCAACGTTTGGTCGCGCACGTAGTCGGCCGAAGGTGGAGCGACAACAACAGCGATGTCAACACCGTGAACGAACGGGCTACGTGTTCGTGAGCGCCCCCGACGGGAACGCGCATGTGTAATCGCAAGACGATCGGCGGCACGGGTAATGGCCACGTATGCCAAGCGAATTTCTTCAGCGGTTTCGGTAGGGGATTTCGCTGATGAGTGTGGAATGAGTCCTTGTTCGCATCCTGCCAAGATGACGTTGTCCCATTCGCGTCCCTTGGCTCCGTGGAAGGTCAAAATTTCAACGGTGTCCTGATGGCGGTCGTCTTCAAAGGGACGATTGGTGCGTACCCATGCCAAAAAGGTGCGTCCGTCGCCTCCTCCTTCTGCCAAGAATTCATCAACAGCATCGGCCACGCGACGTCGGGCCACGAGATCCTCTTCTGTTTCAAGTGAATCTTCGGCAAGTGGGGCTCGGGCATCGCGCGACCAAGTAGAGATTCTGGTTGAACTCGGAAGGTCGCCGACTTCGCGGGCTGCTCGTTGGATCGGGTCAGCGGCAACAGAACCAACAATGCGAGTGGGAATATCGCGGGATGTCAGTGCATCACGAATGGGCGCTAGTTGAGCATTGGTGCGTGCAAGAACTGCAAAGTCGCGCCAGCGAGATGATGGGGTTCGCCACGATTCAATAATTTGGGCGATTCCGGTTGCCTCGGCTTTTTCGTCATCAAATCCGAAGATCTCTACAGGTGGTCCGTCGGGTCGAGTGGAAAAGAGTTGTGGCGATGGTGTCGGAAGATGAGAGAGTGCGCGCAGTCCGGCTTGGACTACTTGCGGCGTGCAGCGATAGTTCGCTGAAAGTCTGATCACTTCAATGCCAGGAAATCGTTGTTCAAGTGCAGTCAGTACCGATGGATCAGCGCCGTTGAATCCATAGATCGATTGTGATGGGTCGCCAACAAGTGTGAGATCGTCACGACCAACTCGCCACTGATCAAGCACTGCGAGTTGTAATGGGTTTAAGTCTTGGGCTTCGTCGACAAAGAGATGACGGATTTTCCAATGCACGATGTTGGCGAAGTTGTTGTCATCGCGCATTGCATCAATCGTGAGAGACAACAAGTCATCAAGATCGATGACACCGCGTTTGCGTTTGAGTAATTGAACATCACTCATGACTTTGGCGATATCGGCCACGGGGGCTAACGAGCGACGACCACTTGACTGGATTGCCGATGCGTATCTGTCAGCCGTGATGTTTCGCGAACGAGCCCAATCAATGTCAGCGGACAAATCGTTGATATTCGCAGTTCGTTTTGGTCCGATGACTTCGCCGATGAGGCGACGACGATCGGCAACGACGACCGGGTGGCTTTTCCCTTGTTCATCCCAACGCTGTCTCAACAGACCGAGAGCAACTGAGTGGAATGTCCCAGCAATGATGGTGTCGCGTAATCCGAGGGCTCGGAGGCGTCGGCGTAATTCGTTGGCTGCTTGGCGCGTGAAGGTTAAAACGGCAACGTGTGAAGCGTCGGCGGTCTCGGTTAAGCATCGGTATGCCACTCGGCGCGTGAGGACGCCCGTTTTGCCTGATCCAGCGCCGGCGATGACCGCCAAGAGGGGAGCGCCAGATGTGATTGCGGCCTGCTGGGTAGGGTCAAGCCCCTGTAACAGTTCGTTCGTGAGGGCCGAATCAGACACCCCGTCATCGTAGGGCATGGGTGCCGAACTAAGGTCAGGTGCATGCCTTATCCCGCCAAACTTTTGAATCCCGATGAGTCGGTCGCCCTCGATCTGAATCCGCATTGGTGGTACTTCGCCGAGTCAGTGAGTTCTTTTGCGGTTTCGGGGATTTTGTGGCTGTTTGTGTTTGGTCAGGATGAGCGCAAGAGTTATCTGACCTATCCAATTGGTGTCATTGCCCTAGCCGCTTTGGTGTGGGTCATCGTGCGTTACCTCAAATGGCGGACAACATATTTTGTGATTACATCAGACCGCTTGATTTATCGCAACGGTGTCATCGGCAAGTCTGGAATCGAGATACCACTTGAGCGCGTGAACAATGTGAACTTCAAACAAGGAATCTTTGAGCGCATCATTGGTGCAGGTGACCTACTCATTGAATCCGGCGGAGAGGACGGCCAACAGCGCTTTACCGACATTGCTCATCCCGACAAAGTGCAAAATCTCATTCACATGCAAATGGAAGATAACCAAAAGCGTTCGTTCAGCGTCAACGTGGCAGGTGGCAACGATGTCGCGACTCAACTGGAAAAACTGGAAGGTCTCCGCGACCGTGGTTCAATTTCGGCTGAAGAATTTGAGTCACAGAAGCGCCGACTCCTCGAGAGTTGATCAGTCTCGGAGGCGGATCCCGACGATGCAACCGCCAAAGCCACCACCCGTGATGCGGGCACCTAGAAAACCTGATTCGCGCAGCATTGAATTGACTGCTTGATTCATGTTCGAGTTTGAGGTTTCGTAATCGTTAGCCAAACTTGCGTGGCTTTCGGTCATCAGGCGACCAGTCTCGACGAAATCCTTGTTGGTGAGTGCATGAGCGAAATCGCGAACACGTTGATTCTCGGATATGACATGTCTCGCTCGACGCACGAGGCGATCATCATTGAGTTTTGACAGATTATTCATCGTTGCTGAACGCAACGGGCCAATGATTGATTCAATCGCGTGACAGTCATTGACGCGATCTGCGTACTCGCTGCCCGCAAGAGTGCGTTGCGAGATAAATCGGGTGACAACTTCGATTTCTTCGGGCATTGCGACGTGTTGAACATCAAGCGTGTGGCAATTGATGAGTGTCGCAGTATTGGTTTGTCCGACCGCGATGCACAGTTGATCCATGATTCCGCAGGGAACTCCAGAAGCGATGTGTTCGGCACGTTGACACAGCAGAGCAATATCCGTGTCGGATAAAACAACGTTGGCAATGGAAAGTGCGGTGCGGGCAATTGCTATTTCAAGTGCTGCACTCGATGACAAACCAGAGCCAATAGGAATCGTCGTGCTGATTTCACCAGTGAAGCCAGGAACATCAACGCCGAGTTTCGCGAGTTCAAAAAGCACTCCTGCTACATAGCGGCCCCATCGTGGCTGAATTGAACTGGGATCTTCAATTGGCAAAGCGATTGACAACGAGTCAGGTTCGTCATGTGAAACCAGATTCCAGGCACGACTCGTGTTTGCTTGACCGGCCACGGTGGTGCGTGCATCGAGCGTCATCGGCATCACGAGGCCGCCGGTGTAATCGGTGTGATCGCCAATCAGATTGACGCGACCCGGTGCTGAAACGTTGAGTGTTTCGTTCACGCCAACTTCAGGGTCTTGCTGAAGCGCTCAACCGATTCCATGTCAAATGGTGCACGAAGCGCCAAGTTGATTTGCTCGGCACCAGCAGCGACATATTGACCGATGCGATCAATGACCTGTTCGTCGCTGCCTGTTAACACGCCAGGTCGCACACCTTCGGCAAGCATGCCGAATTGTGATTGCAAACTTTCTTCAGTCCAGGCGATGCCAACATTGACCGTACGCTTCACTTCTTTTGGATCGCGGCCGATTGATTCGCAATGCTGAGTGAGAACCGAACTCTTGTGGGCGAAAGCTTCAGGAGAAACAAATGGAACATTCCATCCGTCGGCGTATTTGGCGGTGATGTTTAGCGTTCGTTTTTCTCCACCGCCACCAACCCAAATCGGAATTTTCCTTTGAATGGGTCGAGGTTCATTACGAGCGTTGGTGAGTTTGAACCATTCGCCCGAGAAATCGGTGACCTCGTCGTGCAGTAGGCCGCGAACGCATTGCGCCGCCTCTTCAAGTTGGTCCATACGAGTCTTCACCCCTGGGAATGGAATGCCGTAGGCCTCGTATTCAACTTGTGCCCAACCTGCGCCAAGACCCATGTCGGCGCGTCCGCCCGAAATGTGATCAATCGCAGTAATCATTTTGGCGAGTACTGAAGGGTGGCGATAGCCAACTGAGTACACCAATGAACCGACGCGGACCCGACTGGTTTCGGCCGCCAATGCCGCGTGCATCGCGACGGCTTCAAAACAGGCTGCATCGTCGGGCTTGCCAGTTGCGCCATAGAAGTGATCCCAAATTGAGATCCAATCAAAGCCAAGGTCTTCGATCTTGCGCCAGGCTGGACGGAGAACGTCGTACGTGGTGTGTTGTAATCCGGTGTGAACGCCAAAGCGCATGTGCGGGAACATTCCAGAAGTCATACGACAACGGTAGTCGTTGTGATGATGGTGGCGAGGTGACGAGATGGCTAATGTCACGGGCATGGCACAAGCGCACATTCCGGCAAACGTTGGGCCGATCACCCTTGAATACGAAACCATGGGGGCGGCGGCCGACCCAGCAGTTTTGTTAATCATGGGTTTTGGTGCCCAGCTCATTAACTGGTCAGATCAGTTTTGTCAGATGTTGGTTGATCAAGGTTTTTATGTGATTCGTTTTGACAATCGCGACTGCGGGCTCTCCACCAAACTTGATGGCGTGGTAGTTGATCCGAACGCGGTCGTTGCGGCGGCATTGAGTGGACAAGAACTTCCATCAGTTCCCTACACCTTGTCTGATATGGCGCAGGACGCAATTGAACTGCTGAATCACCTCAATATTGATGCAGCCCACATTTTGGGTGCGTCAATGGGCGGAATGATTGCGCAAACTCTGGTGATTGAACACCCCGAGCGGGCTCAATCGTTGATTTCGTTGTTTTCGGTCACGGGCGAAGTTGAGTTCGGGGCACCAACTGCTGAAGCAGCGGATGTCCTGCTGGGGCCGCCGCCCACCGAACGCCAGGCCTATATCGACGCGAGTCCGAAGTATCGCGTGTGGCAGTCGAAGCGTTACTTCGATGAAGCGGCCGTGAAACGTGAAGCGGCGCGGGCTTTTGACCGTTCTTTTTATCCCGAAGGGTCAAGTCGCCAATTGGCGGCAATCTATGCCAGTGGGTCTCGAGCAGAACAATTGCAAAAACTGCAGACCCCAACCTTGGTGATACACGGCGAAGACGACACGTTGCTGCCGCCCGATGGTGGTAAGCGAACCGCCGAACTAGTGCCTGGATCGACGTTCTTGTTCGTGGCTGATATGGGTCATGATCTTCCCGAACCTCTATTGCCACTGGTGACTGGTGCCATGACGGCGCATATGAAACTTGCCGAATGGCAGCGCGCCACTGGCCACTGAATACGATGAAGGAATGACTGGTCCACTCACAGGTTTTCGTATCGTAGAAATTGCTGGCATCGGGCCTGGCCCCTTTGCCGCCATGATGTTGTCTGACATGGGCGCGGAGGTCATTCGCGTCGAGCGGGCGCAGGCTGTGCGTGGTCCGGCTCCTGAAGGTCCAGCATTCGACATCTTGCAACGTGGTCGCCAGAACATCGCGATCGATCTCAAGAACCCCGAAGGCGTTGAGACATTGCTCAAGCTTGTCGAATCAGCCGACGCATTGATTGAAGGTTTCCGCCCGGGCGTCATGGAGCGTCTTGGTATTGGGCCCGACGTATGTATGGCGCGTAACCCGAAATTGGTATTTGGCCGAATGACAGGTTGGGGTCAAACAGGAATGTACGCACAGGCTGCTGGGCACGACATCAACTACATCTCGCTCGCTGGCGCTTTGGCTCACTTTGGTCGTGCGGGCGAAGGACCAGTACCTCCTATGAACATGGTCGGAGACTTTGGCGGCGGTGGAATGTTCTTGGCATTTGGTGTGGTATGTGCATTGCTTGAAGCGAGCAAGAGCAATAAGGGTCAAGTAGTCGACGCCGCAATGGTTGACGGCACTGCTGTATTGATGACGATGTTCTGGGCGTTCTCACAAATGGGCGCACATGATGAAAACGCTCGCGGAACCAACTTGCTCGACACTGGTGCGCACTTCTACGACGCCTACGAATGCAAAGACGGTAAGTACATCTCGATTGGTTCAATCGAGACGCAGTTCTATGCGCAGTTGTTACAACTCACCGGACTTGATTCCGATCCTGAGTTCGCTAAGCAAATGGATAAGTCGCAGTGGCCGCACTTGAAGAAGCGCATTGCCGAAGTCTTCAAGTCAAAGACTCGCGACGAATGGTGCGCCATTATGGAAACCACCGATGTTTGTTTTGCTCCCGTGTTGACAATGAGCGAGGCTGCTGCGCACCCGCACAACGTTGAGCGCAACATGATCATTGATATCGCTGGCACAAAGCAGCCTGCTCCAGCACCTCGCTTCTCTCGCACGGTGCCGTCGGTGTCGCGTCCACCGGCGCACCCTGGTCAGCACTCACGAGAAATTCTCGAAGGTTGGGGCTTTGGTTCAAGTGAAATTGAAAAGTTGTTGGCTTCAGGAGCGGTTGTTGACGCGTGAGCACACTTGTTTGTTTTCACGCTCACCCCGACGATGAATCAATAGCAACGGGCGGTTCAATCGCTCGCGCTGCTGCTGAGGGTCATCGAGTTGTTTTAGTGATGGGCACCGATGGTCGGCATGGCGAAACGCCAGCTGATCTTGCCGAAGGTGAAGCACTACAAGATCGTCGCAAAGCCGAAACCGAACGTTCAGCCGAAGTGCTGGGTGTTCAGAAGGTGTATTGGCTGGGCTATCACGACAGCGGAATGACCGGTTGGCCGCAAAACAAAGAGCCGAATTCATTTATTGGTGCCGATGTTGAGATTGCGGCTCAGGCGTTAGCCAAGATTTTGCACGACGAACAAGCCGATGTGTTCACTTGCTACGACTGGCATGGTGGTTATGGTCACCCCGATCACATTCAAGTGCATCGCGTTGGTCATCGTGCGGCTGATATTGCAATCGCCAGCGGACAAAACATTCGCGTGCTTGAATCAACAATGAATCGCACGCGTATTGCCCAGATGATGGAGCAAATGGGTGGGGGAGACTTTGACCCAGAGGCGCCGGCCGATGACGGCAATCCATTTGGAACGTTGCAAGAAGACATCACCATGGCTGTTGACGTGACCGAGTTTGTTCAGGTGAAGCGCGCTTCGATTATGTGTCACGCGAGCCAAGTCACCGACAGCAGCATGTTTTTGCAGATGCCTCCAGACATATTTGCGGTTGCCTTCGGCGAAGAGTTCTTCATCGAAGTTGGTCAGCCTGGCGGTGCACCAAGGGGTTGGTTCATGTGAGTCGCGTGTACATGGTGCGTCACGGTCGCGCAGCCGCTGGTTGGGATACCGATGTTGATCCTGGTCTTGATGAAACTGGTCGCGAGCAAGCGGCCGCAACTGCCCAACGACTGGCGCAACTGTCGCGCATGACATTGGTGTCCAGTCCGATGAAGCGTTGCCAAGAAACTGCTGGCTTTTTGGCAAATCTTTGGGATCACGCTGCCGTCACCGTTGAGCCGTTGGTGACAGAAATACCTTCGCCCGCTGGATATGAGTTGGGCGAACGGATCGAATGGCTGCGGGCGGCAATGGCCGGAACCTGGGGAGAACTTGGCCCGGCGTATACCGATTTTCGCGATGATGTCGTGCGCTATGTGGCTCAATGCCCAGCCGACACGGTGATTTTCAGTCACTTCATTGCGATCAACGCGGTGATTGGATCGTGCCTTGGTGACGACCGATTGGTGATTGACAGTTTGGACAATGCTTCAGTAACAGTGTTTGAAACAGACGGTGAGGGTGGCCTACGACTCATTGAGCGTGGCAATCAAGCCGACACTCTGATCCGTTGATCGGGCAGACTGTAGATATGCGTCAATTGATTCGTTTAGGTTTGGCTCTCGGAGTGCTGAGCACACTTGTTGCCTGTGGTGGAGGCGGTGGATCAAGCGACACGCTTGCGCCGTTGCCAACGACAGCAACGACGACTCCCGAGACAACGTTGGCCCCGATGACAACTTCGGTTGCTCCCGAGAGCACGACAACAAGTTCGACAAGTTCAACCTCGACAACAGTTTCGCCAGCCGAACAATTGGTGTTGCGTGAAGACGGATTGGGTGATGTGTTGTTCGGCGTTGACGCTGACCAAATGATCACGTATGTCACTCAGCTTTTGGGTAAGCCCGATTCTGATTCGGGATATATCGGACCAGTTTCTGAATTTGGATCCTGTCCCGGAACGCAAGTGCGCGGTGTGCGATGGGGCGATTTGTGGTTGATGTTTGGCGATGAGAGCGAAGTGGCTCAAGGTCGAGCACATTTCTATTCGTGGACCTACGGGCCAGTACAAGGAATCGCTCCGGTGCCGATGGGTCCAGTGACCGATGGCGACATCACCTTGGGCTCAACAGTTGAAGAAATTTTGAAGGTGTATCCAGCCGCCGAGATCTTCAACGATGACATCTTGGGAATGGGCTTCGAAATTGATCGCACCCTCACGGGAACGCTCAGTAATGACTCTCCAAGTGGCGTCGTCGTCTCGATGACCGGCGGCGTCGCCTGTGCGACCTGAGGCTTGAGCAACTAGGGTCAATGAAGTCATGAATGCTTTGATGTTGGTTGATCTTCACGAGTCGTGGGCTTGGTTCGTCATCATTTCGAACGGCTTAGCTGGTTTGTGGTCGTTGGGTGCTCACAAGATTGAATCGTTGCGTACCCGAGCATTGTGGTGGTTTACGTTGCTGGCCGAACTCACCATGTTTGTGCAGGTTGTTCTTGGTGTGATTTTGGTGAACAAGTACAAGCTTGAGTTTCCGGAGTTTCATGCCTTCTACGGATTCGTCGGCATTATTGCGATCGCGATCATTTACTCGTACCGCAATCAGATGAAGCACAAGCTGTACTTGCTCTACGGGTGCGGCGGACTATTTGTGATGGGGCTCGGAATCCGAGCCCTCCTCGTCGGCCAAGTCTCCTAACCCACCCCACAAAATCTGCCACTCTGTACAAATCTGCGCGCTGAGCGCGACTATTTGTACAGAGTGGTGAGATTGTTTCAATTTAAACTGTTTGGGGGATTACGGGGCTGAGACTGTCGAATCGGGCACTGTTGCGGGGCCTGTATCGAAAGGGGCTTCGGTATCAAAAGGGACTTCGGTATCAACTGGGGCCTCAGTGATGGCAGGGGCGGGCGGGATTGCAGTGGTTTCCGTTACAACTTCTTCGGACGGAGCCAGGCTCAAACATTCGGTGGCCAACGCCGCGACATCAGCTTCGGTCGCCCCAATCGACTGCGCATCAACGAGCCAAACGATGCATGTCATCGTTGCGTTTGAACGGATCGCAATGATGATTCCATTTTCGTCAGTCGAGATGCTGTCAGCGATCGCTGCAGTGGGGAATTTAATGAACATCCCAGTCGGACCAGCGAAAGCTATGGAAATTGCTCCACGTGAGCGCACGTTCCAAGGGCCTAATGTCCCCATGGTCTCGCCAGGGGTGAATGAAATGGTGCTTTGATCAATTGGGGATAATGGGATCGTGTCAAAAATTGATTGCAGAGAAAACTCGCGATCATCCAATGAAAGCAATGCGTCGTGAATATTTCTGGTTAGCCAATCTTCGATTAACAGGCCATCTAATGCCAGTCGCTCAATAGAGATAGACAAACCCTCCGAATTTACGAGGATTTCTGATGGTGATTTAACGTTGAAAGAGTCAGGAGTTGTCGAATCGCTGACGTCACGAACTGTTGCACCGGACATTGACGTTGTTTCTTCGAGGGTGGGTAACACGATTGGAAACATTGTGGCAACTGGATGATCAAGCCCGAATCCGTTGTAGGAAGCTAACGCCTGTGGAGGAATACCCAGTTCTGTCGCAACTGACTCAACGGTTGTTCTGTCACTGAGGTAGCGCACGCATGGTGAAATTAAACAATTATCGCTAATCGTGCTCGGGTCAGCCCATCCAACATAAACCGAGGAGTCAAATACGTAATCAACTGACCACCCATATAGTTCGACCAGTTGACTGACGCCCACCGACAACGCATCAGCGATGATTTGAATTGTGTCGCCTGGATTGGTCAACACAGTCAGATGACGAACCGAGCCAGGTGCCATCGTCACCGCGGGAATTTCAGTGCCATCAATAACGGGGGTGGTGGCAAGAGCGGTTGCCTCTGTGTCAGTGGAAGCCGTGAGCGTTGCTTTAATCAGCAGCACAACTCCGTCGGTGGAAGCGGCGGTGATGTTCAAAGTTTGTTCTTGTGGACGTTCAACTGCTGAGACTTTGAAACCCTCAGGCAGAACCGACGCAACCGCTTTCGAGATCGTTGCGACTCCATCGGCCGCGAGTTCATCTGCTGTCACGACTGCTTTGGGAGAGTTGTCG
Organism: Ilumatobacteraceae bacterium; assembly: GCA_044355095.1. Classification (GTDB taxonomy): domain Bacteria; phylum Actinomycetota; class Acidimicrobiia; order Acidimicrobiales; family Ilumatobacteraceae; genus Casp-actino8. Next base: position 24,365 of record JBIKYT010000014.1, on the reverse strand, counting down.
CGATTAGCCACAACCAGGCCAACGGCAAGTGCGGCGACGACACCGAGTGCAATACCGACTCGTAAGCCATTTGCCGGACCACGAACTTCCGAGGTGGTGGTGAATGTTTGATTTTCTAAATCAGGAGCAAGGGGAGCATTGTCGCCCAGTTGTTGGGTGAAGCGATTGAGTTTGTCGTTCATGAGAGCAGCGCCTCCAGACGCCGGCGTGCGAGAGTGAGTTCTCGCTCAATTGTTCGAACTGAGAGATCGAGAAGCGATGCAATATCGCTCGTCGTGAGATCCTCCCAGTAGGTGAGGTGAATGACTGCCCTTTGACGCTCAGAGATTTTGCGCAGTGCGACCAAGACATCAAGATCAACCGGTTGATCATTGGTGTCAAGGCGTTGTTGCGCTTTGATTTCTCGAGCTAGGCGACGTTGCGTTGATCGGTGTTGCGAGTGAGCCTCGTTCAGCACCGAGCGATACAAATACGCCCGCTGATTGTCAACGGCATTCCACTGAGCGCTCGAGATTGCTCGCAGCACAGCATTGGCGACCACATCTTCAGCACCGCTCGGGCCAACCAGGCCGGAGGCGAATCGGATGAGGTCATCGCTGTACTTGCGATAGATCTCGGCGTCGTGGGGAGTCATCACCCATTGAGACGCCACCGATCACCACCTCCCGCCATCATTGTGGAACTATCTCACCACTCTGTACAAATGTGCGCGCTGAGCGCGCACATTTGTACAAAGTGGCTAATAAGTTGCGAGTTAGAGGGCGGAGGCGAGGGTGTCGAGTTGGGCGGTCAGTTTCGCCGGCAACTTGGGACCGAACTGGGCGTAGTGATCCTTGATCTGGGGGATCGCAGCCTTCCAGCCATCAGAATCAACTGACAACAACGACTTCATATCGGCATCGTCAATCTTCAGACCAGCAACATCAAGTGAACCTTCAGCGGGCAACATTCCGATCGGTGTCTCAACGGCACCAACGGTCCCTGCAACACGTTCAAAGACCCACTTCAACACTCGACTGTTCTCGCCGTAGCCCGGCCACAAGAAGCGGCCGTCTTCATCACGGCGGAACCAGTTCACGAAGAAGATCTGCGGCAACTTGGCCGGATCGGCCTTGGCGCCAACTGCCAACCAGTGTGCAAAATAATCGGCCATGTTGTAACCGCAGAACGGCAACATGGCCATCGGGTCAAAGCGCAAGTTGCCAACAGCGCCTTGCTGAGCAGCGGTGGTCTCAGAAGCCATGATCGAACCCAAGAACACACCGTGCTCCCAGTTGAACGCCTGAGTCACCAACGGAACGGTCGTACGACGACGTCCACCGAACAAGATTGCCGAGATCGGCACACCTGCGGGGTCTTGCCATTCGGGTGCAGCCGATGGGCACTGTGATGCTGGTGCGGTGAATCGAGCGTTCGGGTGAGCAGCCGGAGTCTCGGTCTCGGGAGTCCAGGCATTGCCCTTCCAGTCGGTGGCGCGGGCCGGAGCGTCGTCTGACATTCCTTCCCACCACACATCGCCGTCAGAGGTGAGAGCAGTGTTAGTGAAAATGCTGTTGCCCCACAAGGTGTGCATGGCATTGGCGTTGGTGTCGTAACCAGTTCCGGGAGCCACACCAAAGAATCCGGCTTCGGGGTTGATTGCGTACAAGCGGCCGTCAGGACCAAACTTCATCCAGCAAATGTCGTCGCCAATGGTTTCGGCTTTCCAACCCGGAATGGTTGGAACCAACATTGCGAGGTTGGTCTTGCCGCACGCCGACGGGAATGCCGCAGCGATGTACTTAGCTTCGCCAGCGGGATTGGTGAGCTTGAGAATGAGCATGTGCTCGGCCAACCAGCCATCATCGCGGGCCATGACTGAAGCGATGCGCAGTGCAAAACACTTCTTGCCGAGCAATGCGTTTCCGCCGTAGCCCGAGCCGAATGACCAGATCTCGCGGGTCTCGGGGAAGTGCACAATGTATTTGTTGTCGGGGTTACACGGCCACGACGATGACTTTTCGCCAGCAGTCAAAGGTGCACCAACAGAGTGCAAGCACGGCACCCAATCGCTGTTGCCCAAAACATCAAGAGCACCTTGGCCCATACGGGTCATGATGCGCATGCTCACGGCCACATAGGCCGAGTCGGTGAGTTGAACACCAATGTGAGCAATCGGTGAACCAAGTGGTCCCATGCTGAAGGGGACGACATACATCGTGCGACCCTTCATGCATCCGGTGTAGAGCGTCTTCATTTCGGCGCGCATGTCGGCTGCTTCGCGCCAGTTGTTGTTGGGGCCAGCATCTTCTTTTTTCGCTGAACAAATAAAGGTGCGATCTTCAACACGAGCGACGTCGCCCGGGTCGCTGTGAGCCCAATAACTATTGGGGCGCTTGGCCTCATCGAGCTTGGTGAAGGTACCGCTATCAACGAGTTGCTGGCACAGGCGTTCGTACTCTTCGGCTGAACCGTCACACCAGTAGATGTCGTCTGGCTGCATGATTGCGGCCCACTCGGCGACCCACTTATTCAAACGTTCGTTCTTGCTTGAACCGCTCATGATGTGCTCCTTAGGCGATCACTCGCCATGGATAGGGGATTGTTATCGGGGACTAACAAATTCTAAAAGACAGGCTTATTACAAAAGGATGGGGGAATGCAAAAACACCCGGTTAGAAACCGGGTGTTCCCATATCAACTTCTGAACCGAGACGGAGTTGAGTTGCTAATCCGTCGGTGTTGAGATCGAACACCACGCGCTGTCCTGGGCGAAGCATGCGAAAGATGCTGCCTTCTAGAGCATCAGCGGCCAGTTCGTGCTCGCTGAGATCGGTATCACGCAGGATCAGGCCGGTGCCCGTAGTGGGGTCGAAGGCTTTGATCACACCTTGCATGAGCGGCGGTCGTTCACTTATCCGATGCGGCAGTGCCGCGGCTGACCTTAGTGACCTTGCCAGCACGGATGCAGCTGGTGCACACGTAGAGACGCTTTGGGGTGCCGTTAATCATGGCGCGAACGCGCTGAATGTTTGGACTCCAACGACGCTTGGTGCGCACATGGGAGTGCGACACTGACATGCCCCAGGATGGGTGCTTCTTGCAGACTTCACATACTGCTGCCATGACACGTTCTTTCTCTTCACTTGAATTTGCTGGGTTGAAGCCCAAGCACGATCTCGGACACAGAACGCTACCAGCGGATTCGACCGACCCCCAAGCACAAATCAAGATCCAAGTCAGGATTTTCGGGCTCCGTCAGTCACACCCACCATGCGCCCGCCCACTACCATCGGTCAGGTGAACCCACCTGTTCTCAGCCCCGAGGGGTCATCCGAACATTTTGACGCCGATCGGCTTCGTCGTACGGTGATTGCTTTCCGAGATGCGGTGAAGGCCCACGCCCCCCGCATTAATCGTCTGAACGTCTATCCGGTTCCCGACGGCGACACCGGAACCAATATGGCCCGCACCCTCGACGCAGTGGTGGCCGAACTCGACCAGGCTGGTCCCGGGATCGAGCCGACCTGCCAGGCCATTTCGCACGGATCCCTCATGGGGGCCCGCGGAAATTCGGGTGTCATCTTGTCGCAGATCTTGCGCGGACTGTCGGGCAAACTCTCAGCCAAGGCGGGTAGCACGGCGACCGAGTTCGCTGAAGCTCTCAGCGCAGCGTCGGCCTCGGCGTATCAAGCAGTGCTCAAGCCGATCGAAGGCACGATCTTGACGGTGGTTCGTGAAGCAAGTGAGGCTGCCAAGGCTTCGGCGGCTTCGGGAGCATCGCTGGGTGCCACATTGCGTGCCGCACGCGACGCTGGCCGGCTATCGCTTGATCGCACACCTGATCTGTTGCCAGTGTTGAAAGATGCTGGTGTTGTTGACGCCGGTGGTGCTGGTTTCATGTTGTTGCTTGACGCCGCGCTCAATGTGGTTGATGGCGATCCCATGCCTTTGCCAGAAGATTCAATTGGTGGCGATGTGATGGACGAGCCATTGCCAGCGATGATGTCAATGGCTGCGCCTGATTCGCATGGCGAAGTATCAGTCGCCGACCTCCGCTACGAGGTGATGTATTTCTTGCATCTTGAAGACGGCAAGATTGATCAATTCAAAAATGATTGGGGCGAAATCGGAGACTCCATCGTTGTCGTCGGTGGTGACGGAATCTGGAATTGTCACGTACACACCAACGACATTGGTGCTGCTATCGAAGTAGCGATTGATCTCGGTGGTCGACCCAAGCAAATTCGAGTCACCGATTTGTTCGAAGAGGTTGCCGAGCGTCACGCCGTGCACGATGCGCAGCGTGCCGCGGCCGGGCTGCCGGCTGTGACAACTGCAGTGGTTGCCGTGTGTAGTGGAAATGGTCTCGAAGAACTCTTCGCGCAACTCGGAGTGCAAGGGGTAGTGACGGGCGGACAAACGCTCAATCCGTCAACCGCCGAATTGCTTGATGCAGTTGAACATGTGAACGCACAACAGGTCATTGTCTTGCCTAATAACAAGAACATCATTCCAGTTGCTGAACAACTCAATGCACTCACCACAAAAGAAGTGCGGGTTGTTCTTACGAAATCAATGCCCGAAGCTCTCGCCGCACTTGTCGTGTACGACCCTGAGGCAAGTGTTGACGAGAACCTGGCTGAAATGGCTGAAGCCACCGAAGCAATGGTCACGGGTGAAGTCACTCAGTCAATTCGCGACACCAACAGTGATGCCGGCCCGATCGCCGTGGGTGATTGGATTGGGTTGGTTCGTGGTGACGGCATCGTGACAGTCAACGGAACGCTTGAAGAGGCATCAATTTCGTTGTTGCAACATCTCGTCACCGACGGACGTGAAATCGTCACAATCATCGAAGGAACGGATGCGCCGGCTTCAACAACCGCAGCATTACGAACGTGGCTAGAAGCAGAACGTCCCGATGTGCAGATCGAGTGCCACAAAGGCGGACAGCCCTTGTATCCATATCTCTTCGGCGTCGAATGACGCGGTGACGAGTGACTGAATCCGCTCCCGCCGGCCCTATTTCATTTTCTGAGTTGTCGCGTATGCCGATGACGCGACTCAAATCTGTGGGTGCGGGAAAGCGATCTGAAAGCTTCGCCAAGTTCGGTGTTGAGAACTTGCTCGATCTGCTCACTCATTACCCACGTCGTTGGATTGACCGGACTAAAGAAGCAACAATTGCGAGTGCGGTTGAAGGCGCAGATTCATTGGTGATCGGCGAAGTGCGTTCGATCTCAAGTCCGCCCAAGGGAGCTCGGCGTGGCCCGTCGCGCGTCACCGCAACAATTGCCGACGGTAGTGGTCGATTGTCGATTGTGTTCTTTAATCAACCATGGCGCGAGCGACAACTGAAAGTTGGCTCGCATGTCGCGGTATTCGGAAAACTTGGTTCATTTAACGGCACGAAGCAAATGGCTAATCCAACCGTTGACGTCTTGGGAGATCCCGATGAGCGGCCTCGTCCCATTGTCGCGGTGTACCCCCAGAGCGAAAAGATTGATCTGCCTTCGTGGGTTGTGCTGAAGTCAATTGATGAAACTTTGAACCGCTGTCGGGCGCGCGGAATCAGTGATCCGTTACCGAAAGCAATGCGCAAGAAATACAAATTGATGGATCGTCAAGACGCGTTATTCGGAATCCATATCCCAGAGACTTTCGCCGAGAAAGAAATGGCCCGCCGGCGTTTGGCATTTGACGAGTTACTGCGCGTGCAATTGGTCTTGGTGATGCGCAAACGTTTGATTGAACGTGACTCCATCGGAATTCAGCACAAAGTCAATGGACAACTTGTGGCGCGCTTCTATCAACACCTCCCGTATGAATTGACCCAAGCGCAGCATCGAGTCATTGCCGAAATTGAAGCCGACCTTGCGAGTCCACACCCAATGCATCGTCTACTTCAAGGTGACGTCGGCGCGGGCAAAACGATTGTTGCAGTGTCAGCGATGCTGGCGGCTGTACAGGGTGGGCATCAGGGTGCACTGATGGCCCCGACTGAAGTGTTGGCCGAACAACACGCGGTGGGCATTCGAAAACTGTTGGCGGGTCTTCATATTCCAGCGAGCGACAACTTGTTTGGTGAACGAGAAGTAAGAGTTGAACTATTGACGAGCAGCGTGACCGCCGAGCGACGACGTGATGTGCTCGCAGGCCTCGCCGACGGCAGCGTCGATATCGCGATCGGTACGCATGCTCTCATTCAAGAGTCGGTGCAGTTTCATAGTCTTGGTGTGGTCGTTGTTGACGAACAACACCGCTTTGGCGTTGAACAGCGAGCAGCTTTGCGTAACAAGGGCGAAGACGGCGGGGCAGTGCCCGACGTGCTTGTCATGACTGCAACTCCGATACCTCGAACTGCAGCAATGACCGTGTACGGCGATCTTGATGTGAGTGTTCTTGATCAAAAGCCACCGGGGCGAACACCAATTGTGACCAAGCACGCGTTGGGTGATGACGAAGAAGAGGAGGTGTGGGCTGATGTGCGCGCCGAAGTCGCTGCTGGGCGTCAGGCCTACATCGTGTGTCCCCTCATTGAAGAGAGTGAAAAACTCGAGGTCGCATCAGCCGAAGAAACAATCGCTCGTTTGGCATTCGATGAACTGAAGGGTCTTCGTTTGGCTTTGCTTCACGGACGCATGTCATCAGCCGAAAAAGAGTCGGTGATGGAAGCGTTTCGTACTGGTGCAACCGATGTTCTTGTTGCAACAACGGTGATCGAGGTTGGCGTCGACGTCCCTAATGCCACAATCATGGTGATTTTGGATGCAGATCGATTCGGAATCGCACAACTGCATCAACTTCGCGGTCGAGTAGGTCGAGGTGTGCATGCATCTCGCTGCTGGCTTGTGACATCCATCAAAGAAAATGATGAGGGTTTGATATCTGATTCAAATCCGCGGATTGAGGCGCTCGTTGAATCAGATGACGGCTTCTACTTGGCCGAAGCCGACCTCGAACTCCGCGGCGAGGGGACCCTAATGAACAAAGAGCAAAAGGGGCGCAGCGACCTCAAGTTGGCTTCTTTACGACGTGATCGAGAATTAGTAGAGCTGGCGCGCGAAGCTGCCTATGAAATTGTTGATCCTGACATCACCTTGACAAAGCAGCCCGAGCTTCGAGCAGAGTTATCAATGTTCCTTCGTCCGGAAGACGAAGAATTCTTGTTTAAGAGTTAGCGCAACCATTCAGGTTTGGCGAAGTATCAATGCGGAGATCGCTCAAACTTGGCTGACCAGCCTTGATAGCGACCGATAATTGTGCTTGGGCTCCCGTGCGTGTTCCTGCGACAACTTTGCTGTCAACGACGAGTACCGCAGACCGCGATCCCACAACGAGCACAAACTTAAGAGGCTCTGCGCTGTCATGTTCAATGTCTTTGCCTGTGAATTCGACAGTGTCACTGGAAGATGAGGCTCGTGTCGCAGACAATGAAAGGTGCACATTCTCGTAAGACGCTGTTGGATCAGACAGATTGAAGATGATTCCTGAATCGTCACTGAGCTGATCAAAGTTCAAAGTTCCTGCAATGCGAACACAGTGAGTGTCCGACAAAACAAATGGCGAGGTTTCACTGAAAATTTCATCTTCGGCAATATCCAGTGGTTGTGTTGGTTCGGCAGTCAGCGTTGTCCAAACTTTATTGCTAATGCCGACTTCCATTGAGTTGCCGTCGTACGCAGTCGTGAAATTTGCAGAGACGTATTGAGCAAAAGGAGTCTGTTCATCGAGCGGGGTTTCTTTTGGTCGGGCGAACGCTTTCGGTTGAGTTTGTTGCATGTCTTGAGCAAACCAATTCCAGGTGTCTGGCAAAACATAATTCGGTGACGTCTTTCCTAAGTATACCTCGCCGATCATGAATGATTTCCAACTAAATCGAGTTGCGGGTACTCGTTCATGCTCGAGGTAGGTCCACGGATACATAGTCCAAGCCAGAAGGGGGTCACCTTGAGAGGAAACTAAGTCAAGGACAGCGCGCGTCGTGCGACTCTCGCCGCTTCGACTTTGAACTCTCTCGGTTTCATGTTGTTCAAAAGTTCTGAATGTCCCGACCTTCTCCACCCCGGTCCAAAAGAGGTCAGAGCATTGCGAGAAAAGCACAATGATTGCTGTAGCAATCGGTAGTGCGTAATGAACCCTGTCTGATGATTGCTGTGCTGGTTCTTGCTGATTTTTGCGGTGAGCAATGATTGCGGCAAGTTGAGTCAGCAAGATTGCGCCCATGAATACATTTGGTACAGCAAGGACCGAGAAGTAGTGGCTTGAATATCGCTGCCCAAGAACGAGCTCAATCCAGCCGGTGCAAAACCACAAAATCAATGCAACGTGCATTAGACGCTGGAATTTTTCGATCAACTTCCAATTCATCCATGTAGTGAATGCAAACGCGATCACAAGAACGAGCATGATTGGTCGGACTTGGTAGTAGCCCACAAACTCTGTCCAACCTAATCCGATTTGACTCATCAAACTGCGGCCAGTACCAGCGCTCATGAATCCGGCGTACGTCCACCACCCAGACCAAAACTCGTTGAAAGAACCGCGCCCTAGATACCAGATTGGTGCTGTCAAAATCGTCGTGCCGAATGAGGCCATGGCAACAACAATCGGTCGATCAAACTGCGGTGCCTGGCGGCGATGAATGATCAAAGCACCGCCGATGACGGTCGCCGCAAACAAAGTAGTTAGGAGAGTCTGAACAGCGAATCCAAGAACTATGAACGACGCTAGATATGTCCAGCGACTTCGGCGAATGCTTGACCATGCCCGTGGGTACCAAATCAGTGCAAAAACTATTGCGAGAGCGCAAGTCGTCATATTGCGGCTGTAGATCACCCCTGCATAATCACTTGATGAAATGGAAAAGTGTAAGAAGACGAGAACCGCGGCACTTAACGTAACCGTTCGTGATCCGCCTGATATGCGAGCAACTGCAGCAACAGCGATTGAGAGCAATGTTGTGATCAGTAATACGTACAACGAAATGCCAAACCAATAACTGCCATTCGTCGTAAAGATCCGTACCGAGTCGTAGAGCGCAGTTTCAAGTGGGCCTTTGTTGTGAATGCCATTCTGGTAATAAGTGCCGCCAAATTCTGCTGCGCGGTCAATGATCGTTTTCGTATATTGCGGGTCAAAGTCTTGCGAACGATGTTCAATAGAGATCAATGCTCCTAGCCCGATAATGGCCAAAGCAGATTGTGCAAATGCGGCTAGGAACCGAGTCTGAGTCTTTTCGGTTTTTGCGTCGACTGTCAATGGGGTCCGACGTTTCCTTGAACCGAGGTAAATCATTTCAATCGCAAAAGCTGTCGCAAGAATCAGAATCAGGAAGAGTCGTAAGAATGGACCAATGAGGTGACGCTGAACTTCCACTGCGTCACCAGCGATGGAGGCATACAGTTCAACAAGCGCCGCGCTTAATGCGACTGCCAAAACAATGGCAAGTTTGCGAGACTTTGTGAGATAGAAGAGTCCGACAATAGATATGGCTCCAGTGAGTAGCCACAAATGTAGGGCTGTCGTTGTTCGCGGTGAGTCAAAGCCAAAGGATTGAGCAGGCAGACGATCAAGTGTTTCGAAACGGTCGTAATCGTGAAAGTCGTAGGCCAACGCGGAGGGCAGCTCTTTGTTCATGATGTCAAGCCAGAAAGGAGCGTCAATTACCAGTGAAAGCAGTTGATCGGTTTGGCCCGAACCATTGACCCATGTACGGAAATCAGCGAGGTCTGGAGACTTCAAAAAGACTTCTCCGTCGTCCCATGTATTGCGGCCAACGCGGCCTATCAGCGTTTCATTAGTTGGCATTCCTCGATCAACAAAATGATTGGTCATCGCTTGATCGGGCAATATCCGTAGTCCGACATTATTCATCAGCGGATACTGGTTTCGGTTACTAACTGCCTGGGCAACCGATATGTACGAAAAGGCAAGAAGTAAAACACCAACACACTTGATGAGTGTTCTGCGCAATGAATGATCACTCGCGCGCCATGCGATAATTGCTAGGGCGAGGACGAGTATGAGTGCAGGGATGCCATGTGAGTCACGTATCAACATCCATGCGACGGTCGCAATCGTTGCAATCCAGACACGTGTTGCTGACATGTTTTGTGATGCACGTAACCAACATGTCAATGCGATCACCGAAAGTGACATGCCGAATGATTCGCTCAACACTTCGAGATTCCAAATTCCAAAGCGGGGCTGAATGGCGATAGCGGTAATCGCTATGCAGGTCAACCAGGCCAGTGGTCGTACTTTCATGATGCGCAGAATCGTGTGGCACAAGAACGCGATTGATATCGCAAAGATGAGGGTTTGCAAAAGAACAAAGGCACGTGGGTTGAAAGCTGTGAGCCACATCATCAATGGCACACCGGTGGGTCGTTCGGTGAACCAGAATGACGGGCTGAACGGTCCGAGTTTGGCCACCTTCAGATAGGAAGATGAGTCAGGGAAGAAAGAAGGAAATCCTTCTTTCCAACCTGGACCGAGTATGCGTACCAAATAGAGCAACACTCCAAAAGTCAGAACAGTGAGTGAGCGATCTGTCCGCCTCCAGCGTCGCCAACATTCACCTATCAAGGTCGTTGTCCTCTTCGGGTAACACCAAATCCCAGCGGTCAAGACAGTCGCGACACTTATACGTCACGATGTCGCCCGGAAACCACAAGCCATCCTCGGGCGGATATGACGTGAGATAGCAACGGCCGCCACAGTCGACGCACACGATTTCCGCCTCGGGAGTCACTTGCACAGTCTGCCGTAATATGGAGTAATGCGTGTAGTTGCTGGAAGCCTGCGAGGTCGCCCGATCGTTGCCCCCGAAGGTGAGGGCACTCGGCCAACGACCGACCGTGCACGCGAAGCCACATTTAACTCTTTGGTGAGTTTGGGGGCGGTCGAAGACGCCAAAGTTATTGACCTCTTTGCCGGAAGCGGGGCAATGGGTATTGAGGCGTTGTCGCGTGGAGCGGCATCCTGCGCGTTCCTTGAACGAGACCGCAAAGCACTCGACTCGATTCGTCACAACATCAAGACGTTGCAACTTGCCGACAACACGACAGTTTTGTCGGGTGATGTCATGACAAATGTTGTTGCGCTTCGCAATGTCGACCTGGTCTTGGCCGACCCGCCATACGATTTTGATCGTTGGGCCGATCTTTTGACAGTTCTGAATCTCGTCATCGCTCCAGGGGGAGTCGTGGTGACCGAAAGTGGTCGTGAAATCCAGCCGCCCGAAGGCTGGGAGGCGATTCGCTCAAAACGATACGGGCGCGCGTGGGTGGCATTTTTGCAACGCACCGATGACTAAAACCGCTACCGTAAGAAGTGCATGGTTGCTTCATCTGCTCTCACGGCTCTGTATCCGGGCAGTTTTGACCCGTTTCATAACGGCCATCTTGATGTTGTGGAACAGGCAGTTGAACTCTTCGGCTCGGTTGTCATCGCTGTCATGCATAACCCGCAAAAGCCCAGTGGGCTCATTGATCTAGGTCGCCGAGTTGAGTTAGTTCAGGCTTGTGTCAGCCATTTGCCCACAGTCCGAGTGGCCGCTCATCCAGGTTTGGCCGTTGATGCCGCTCGCTCCGAGCAGGTCAATTTCATCGTGAAGGGCCTGCGCACACCCGGAGATTTTGAGGTTGAGCAGCAGATGGCTCACACTAATTACTCGGTATCAGGCGTGCGTACGGTCTATTTGCCGTGTCGGCCTGGCCAATCCTTTATTAGTAGTCGGTTTATTCGTGACATCGCCCAGCACCAGGGGCAGATCAGCCATTTGGTCCCTGGTCCAGTCGCCGTCGCTCTGGCAGGTATCTTTGGAGAGCCTGTGGCAGACCACCGACCCAGTTCTGAAAGAAACTCATGAAACCAGATTTCGACGACTTTGATGACGACACCGGCTCGTACGACCGCGGGGTCAACGAGCAGATTGGCGACTCGGGCGTTTTACTACGCCGAGCCATCGACATCATCGCGACGGCACCAAACATGCCGTTGTCCTCGACGCCGCGTATTGACCGTGACGAAATCATTGAGATTCTTGAAGAGGCCCTGCATCGTTTGCCTGACGAACTTCGTCAAGCCCGTTGGATGATGAAAGAGCGCGATGAATTCATCGCTCGTACTCGTCGTGAGGCCGATGAAGTCATTGAAGCAGCCAAGGTGCAGGCCGAACGCTTCGTGCAACGTGCTGAAGTCGTGCGTGCTGCCGAGCAACGCGCTCGACAGATTGCTGAAGCCGCTGATGACGACGCTCGTCGCGTGAAGAACGAGATGGAAGATTTCCTTGATCAACGTCTCGCCAGTTTCGAGATTCTTCTCGACAAGTTGGTGAAGACTGTGGCGACAGGTCGACGTCGTTTGGCAATCGGCGAACGCCAAGAAGAGGGCTCGCTATCGCTGAATGATGAACCCATCGTTGAGTCGTATTCAGATGATTCTGGAGCGATTTTCTTCGATCAAGACAACACTTCCGGCCGGTGAGAAACCCACTTTTGGTCAACGCCCTTGAGATGCTCCGGCGTCCCGGGACGGCCAAAGAAGTTGAGATTTCGATATTGCCAGGCCTTCTTGAACTTGACGACCCCCGTTTAGTACCTGGCACCGAGATCACAGTCGAGGTTCAATGCGAGAGTCTTTCCGACGGAATTGTCGTGAATGGGCATATTGAAGCCGAGTTTCACAGCGAATGTCGTCGTTGCCTACAGCCGGTCGGGTCGGTGCTCGACATTGAAGTTCACGAGTTGTACCAATTGGTCGTGACCGACCCCGATGCCTTCGCCATTCACAACGATCAGATTGATTTGGCTCCCATGGTGCGTGAAACAGTCCTGATTGAGCTCCCAGATGCTCCGTTGTGCCGAATTGACTGTGCGGGGCTGTGTCCGACCTGCGGAATTGACCTCAATAGCGCAAAATGCAACTGCGTGGCTCCCCAAATCGACTCACGCTGGGCCGCTCTCGACGCCTTACGTGACCAGTTGCCCGAATAATTGCCCGATTAATTTCCAGATCACCCAGAGAGTTGCCGTGTTGGGGTAGGGATCTGGCCTCATTACCGCTAATCTCCAAGGGCTATTACGAGGAGAAGTGCGCCGTGGCCGTTCCGAAAAGAAAAAAATCGAAAATGAAAGGCCACAGCCATCAGGCTGGAGCCTGGAAGCTTGAAGCCCCGTCGCGCAGCTTGTGCCCGCGCTGTGGTTCAGCCAAGTTGCCACACACCGTGTGTAAGGCATGCGGCTGGTACAAGAACCGCGTCGCTATCGAAGTCTGATTCAGACATCGTCTGACAATTCTTCGTCTGAGATTTTTATGTTGCCCATTGCCGTCGATGCCATGGGCGGCGATTTTGCTCCGAGCCAAATTGTTGCTGGAGCATTGCAAGCCGCTGAACTTGGTATTCCAGTTGTTCTTGTCGGTCCCGAAGGACTTGAAGGTCGTGGAGATCTTGAATTAATCATTGCCTCTGAGGTCATCGAAATGGATGACGACCCGGCTTACGGAGTTCGTCGAAAAAAAGATTCAACTCTTGTACGTGCGGCTGAAGCAGTGCGCGATGGCAAGGCGTCAGCGATGATTTCGGCTGGCAATACCGGAGCCACGATGGCGTCGGCGTTGTTGCGCATGGGCCGTATCAAGAATGTGAATCGTCCAGCAATTGCCACACCTATTCCTGTGCCAGGTGGCCGTCCCACTGTTTTGCTTGATGCTGGTGCTAACGCTGAAGTTGTCGCCGAATGGCTCGTGCAGTTTGCGATTATGGGTTCGGTGTATTCGCACCATCGTTACGGTGTAGAAAATCCGCGCGTCGGCCTGCTGTCAATCGGCGAAGAACCCGGCAAAGGTGACTCGCTGCGCAAAGAAGCTTTCGAATTGCTCTCAAACGCGAGTGGAATCAACTTCATTGGCAACGTTGAAGGTCGCGATGTCATGTCAGACAATGTGGACGTCGTAGTCACCGATGGGTTCACTGGCAACGTGGTGTTGAAAACTCTTGAAGGCGGAATGAAAACGCTCATCAAGGCTTTGATGGCCGCGTTTGCGGCCAAGGAAGAATACAAACCGCACGCCGATGCGTTGTTCCCCGCGTTATTGCCGCTGTACGAAAGTGTTGATCCCGAAAGTACGGGTGGTGCCATTTTGCTGGGCGTTGACGGAGTTTGCATTATTTCCCATGGTTCTTCGTCGGCTCGCGCGATGGTGAACGGCATCAAAGTTGCTTCCGACATGGTGCAATGTGGCATCGTCGAAGAGATTCGCCGAGCCATCAACGGCGAATAACACTCACACGGTGTTGTCATCGCAGTTATCATCGTCGTAACAGCTAGTTGACCTGGAGGACATCGTGCCCGCTGAGACCCATGTAGTAGACGGACCCCTTGATCGTGATGCGATCTTCGCGATTGTTCGTGATCAGCTCGTCGACATTCTTGAGATTGATCCCGAGAATATTTCAGAAGGTCAGTCCTTCAAGGATGACCTCAATGCTGACTCATTGGCGCTCGTTGAATTGGTCGACGCGCTTGAAGAAGAATTAAGCGAACGCACCGTTGGTTTCCGCATCGAAGATGAAGACCTGGCTGACTTAAAGACTGTTCGCGACGCAGTCGACTTTGTGTACGCACACGTTTTGGCACACGGCCAAAAGGGCTGATTGCTCATGGCGGGCTTTACCGCATCTCGGAAATTGCTCAGCAGGTTCAAGCCGAAAACGACTCGTCGAGAACGCCGCGAAAAACGTAGCGAATTCACGGGTGGAGATATTGAAGTATGGACTCGTGACAACGCTGACCATGCATTTACCAACACTTCGCTGCTGAGGCAAGCGCGCTCACATCGTTCGTGGTGTGCAGAGCATCCTGGTAACCCAAGCAACGAACGCCTTGAATTTCTAGGTGACGCCATTTTGCAATGGACGATCACTGATCGTATTTACCAAGCTCACCCCACTATGAATGAAGGCGAACTCACTGACCTGCGTAAATCGCTGGTAAACGCCGAAACCTTGGCCGACATTGCGCGCGAGATTCAACTTGGTCAATGGATTCAACTCGGCGCCGGAGAGTTGTCGGCAGGTGGTCGAAAGAAGAGTTCGATTTTGGCGGATGCGCTCGAGGCCTTCATTGGCGCTTTATATCTAGACGGCGGCCCCGATAAGGCGCGAGCATTTGTCATCAAAATCATGGGCGACCGCGTCATGAGTCAGGCTGATCGTCTCGACGAATTTGATGCTCGTAGTCATTTGATCCGAGTGTGTGTTCGCGAATACTCACGGCCTCCTTTGGTCGAAATTGAACAAACTGGTGCTGCGCACGAACCAACATTCACGGCCAAGGTGATTGTGAATGGGGTTGAAGTTGGCTGTGAAAATGGCCGGACGAAAAAGGCTGCAGCGCAAGCTGCGTCAACCATGGCACTTTCGGTGTTGCACGCGCGCGGCGTTGATATCGGTCGTGCCTGAACTACCCGAAGTTGAAACTGTCCGCCGAGGACTTGAAGAACATTTTGTTGGTCGACGAATTACGAAAGTCGAAGTAGGTCGTGAACGCTCGGTTCGTCGCACCTCACGTGAAGAAGTGGTTGCCCGCCTCACTGGCGTGAGCGTTATTGAAGCCCAACGACGCGGCAAGTATTTGCTCTGTTCCTTAAGTTCGGGCGACTCGGTCATGATCCACCTACGCATGAGCGGTCAGGTGCTCATCGACACTGCTGGTTCAAAGCGCCCGCCTCATAGTCACGTGGTGATGACTCTTGATGATGGGAATGAACTTCGATTTGTTGATCCCCGAACTTTTGGGGAAGTCGTGGTTTTTGACCCAGCCGATGTGTCGCACGTTCTTCCCGAGCTTGCGGCTCTTGGTCGAGACCCGATTGTTGACGGGCTGACCCTGGCCGAGTTACGAAAAATCCTCCGATCCACTGCCCGAGCAGTCAAGGCGACCTTGCTCGACCAACATTTGATCGCCGGGATCGGAAACATTTACGGCGACGAAATCTTGCATCGGGCCAAAGTTCACCCCCGTCGTCCCGCCCGCGACGTCGGGCCGGCGCAATCGGCACGAATTCATGTCGCCTTACACGAAATCTTGTGGTCGGCAATCGAGCAAGGGGGATCAACGCTCGGTGATGCCCAATATGTCGATCTCGACGGCGGGTCGGGGAGCTTCCAAGACCAACACCGGGTCTATGCCAGAGCGGGTTTACCCTGCCTGACCTGCGGGCGAGGAGTGATCACGAGTGCGGTCGTCGGAGGGCGGACCACGAGTTGGTGCAAGGTCTGCCAGCGCTGAATTCGGGTTTGGCTTGGCTGATCGACGGGGGAACTCGGTACGCCTGTGAACTAAGGTCGTGACGCCGTGTTTCTTAAATCTCTTACTCTCAAAGGCTTCAAGTCATTCGCCGACACCACCGTGATGGACCTCGAACCAGGGGTCACCGTGGTTGTCGGTCCCAATGGTTCTGGAAAGTCGAACGTTGTTGACGCCATCGCGTGGGTACTTGGTGCCCAGGCTCCGAGCGCTGTCCGCAGCCAGAAGATGGACGACGTCATCTTCGCTGGTACCGCTAAGCGCGCTGCTCTTGGCCGTGCTGAAGTGACCTTGACGCTCGACAACTCGTCAGGTCTGTTGCCGCTTGATGCATCCGAAGTGAGTGTCAGTCGAATTCTGTTCCGCACGGGCGAAAGTGAATACGCAATCAATGGCGTGTCATGTCGCTTGCTTGACGTTCAAGATCTTTTGTCTGACGCCGGCGTGGGTCGCCAGCAACACGTCATCGTGAGTCAGGGTCAAATTGACGCGGTGTTGAACGCCCGACCCGAAGATCGCCGATCAATTATTGAAGAAGCTGCCGGAGTTTTGAAATTCCGCAAGCGTAAAGAAAAAGCTGAACGTCGTCTTGATGCCACTGAAGCGTCGTTGTTACGCGTTCAAGATTTGCTACGTGAAGTGCGTCGTCAATTGCGTCCGCTTGAGCGCCAGGCCGAAGCGGCGCGTCGTCATGGCGATCTAGTTGCCGAACTCAATGCTTTGCGTTTGTTCTTGTCGGGTCGTGAAATCACGACATTCCGTCGTCGTCTTGAGGCGCTGGCAGTCGAACGAACCAATGCCGGCGATAAGGAAAACGAACTTCGTCGTCTTTTGGCTGAACTTGATACCAATGTCATGGCCGCCGAAGCTGAACTGTCAGCACGTGGTGACAGCGGGCTCAGCGATGAGCTAGTTCGCGTTGAACAATTGCGTGAACGGGCACGCGGTATCTCGATGTTGCTCGTCGAGCGTCGCCGTTCTTACGAACGTGACCGCGGCGCAATGATGGACTCAGGCGTCGTGGCCAACCTTGAAGCTGACGCCTCACGTCTTAAGACCGAACTCTCTGAAGTTGAATCGGCAATGGAGCGTCTCGAGCCCGAAAGCCTCGAACTCGCCAATGATGAAGCGGCATTCGAAGGTGAACGCAACGAAGCAGCCACTTTGTTTGATCACATTTCGTCAACGACGACAGCTGCGAGCGCCGCTGCCGAAGTTCGTGGTGAGCTGCGCACGTTGCGCGCGTCGGTTGAATCTGCTGATTCTGAATATCGTCGCTTGTCGGCTCGCATGCAGACTTTGTCTGAGCGCGACGGACGATATGCAACGGAAATTGAACGACTCCGCAACAAATGTGAGAGCGCACAAACCGTTGAAGTTCCGCTCGTTAACGAAGTGACCGAGGCGGAAGCTCGCCGCTTGTCGGCAGAGGCTGAATTAGAACGAGCCTTGTCAACGCGAAATGCTGTCGCATCCGAACTCGCGCGTTGGCAAGCTCGAAGTGAGGCATTGCAGTTGGCGCTTGATAGCGCCCGTGCTCGTGCAGGAGCCGAAAAACTCAAAGATGTTTCTGGTGTCGTTGGAACATTGCTCGACCTTGTTGTGATTGACGAAGGCTGGGAAGCTTCAGTTGAAGCTGCACTCGGTGAAGCTTTGCTTTCGGTCGTTGTTGAGAACACCGAATCTGCCCGTCGTGCTTTGGCTCATCTGCGGTCTGCGTCAACCTCGGGTGCGGTGTTGGCCTTGGGTGCCAAGTCAGAAGTTGTCATCACCGGATTGGTTCCGGCTGGTGCGTTGCGCATTCGCGAGCATGTTCGCTCAAGTCGCAAAGATGTGTCCGATCTGCTTGATCTTCTTCTTGCGACATCAGTACAAGTCAAAGATTGGACTGCTGCTGTTGACGCGGTCATGAGCGATCCTCGTTTGGTTGCTGTCACTCCAGAAGGCGATCGCTTCACCACAACCGGATGGCGAATCGGTGTGGCCGGAGGCGGAGCCACTGGCGCTGCCCTTGAAGACGCACTCAACAATGCCGAGACTTCAAAATCTGATTTAGCTGTCCGCGACGAAGCAGTGCGTATCGCTCAAACTGAACAGCAGTCAGCCCGTTCGCGTGAAGCCGAACTGCAAAAGCGACTTGACGCTAACGACGCGGCCTTTACCGCTGCCTCTGAAGCTTTGGCTCGCGTTCAGAGTGAACGACGTGAGGCAGCAACTGAGTCCGAAGGATTGTTGCCAACACTTGGTGAAATTGAAGAACGCCTCAATCGACTGAAGGCACGCGTTGCCGAACTTGAACATCTCGTTCCTTCGCTTGAACAAGAAGAAGCAGCTGAAGCTGAAGCGGCAAAGGCTCGCGGCGAAGCTCGGGCAACTCTTGAGGCTCAATCGGCCTTGTTGTCGGGTCGTCGCCGTGATCTTGAAGTGCGTTCGGCTGGTCTGATCGAGCGCAAGCAATTCATTGAAGCTCGTCTAGCCGAAACTGAACGGCGTCTTGAAGCCGATGCTGTAGCACGATCTGAAGCCGCTGGACATCGTGAGAAGATCGAAAAGATTCTCGTAGCAACCGAACGTTTGTCGCTGATTGTTGACGCACATCGTCATGTGATCGAATCGCGCTTGGCTGTATTGCACGAAAAACGGCGTCGTCAAAGCGATGAGGTGCGGGCGTTGGCAACTCATCTTGATGAGATGCGTAAACAGCGTTCAGCGACTGAGCGTGAGCTTGAAGAAGTGCGTGAGCGATCACGTCGGTCTGAAGTCGAAGAAGCTGAAGTCAAGATGCGCCTTGAAGCGACTGTTGAAACTTTGCGTCGCGACCTTGATGTCGAGCCCGAAGTTGCTGAAGCCGCTGAAATGCCCGAACTTCCCGAGGGAATCACTGCACCAGCACGCACCCGTGACCTCGAGCGCGAACTGCGTTTGATGGGCCCGATTAACCCATTGGCACTTGAAGAATTCAACGAACTGCAAGAGCGTCACAAGTTCTTGGAAGAGCAACTTGAAGATGTGCGCAACACGCGTCGCGAATTGATGCGCGTGATCACCGCAGTCGACAATGAAATTCAGTCAGTTTTCGCCTCGGCATTTGCCGATGTGAGCGGAAACTTCACCCAACTGTTTGGCAATCTGTTCCCGGGCGGAACTGGACGTTTGGTGCTGACCAATCCGGACGACTTGCTCAACACGGGTATCGAAGTTGAAGCAAAGCCTGGCGGAAAGAACGTCAAGAAGTTGAGCCTGTTGTCTGGTGGAGAGCGCAGCCTCACAGCGCTGGCTTTCTTGTTCGCAGTCTTCCGCAGTCGTCCGTCGCCGTTCTATGTGATGGACGAAGTTGAAGCTGCCCTCGACGATGTCAACTTGCATCGCTTCTTGGGACTCATTCAAGAGTTCCGCCAAGAAGCTCAGTTGCTGATTGTGAGTCACCAAAAGCGCACCATGGAAGCAGGCGACTGCTTGTTAGGCGTGAGCATGCAACCTGGTGGCTCGTCAAAAGTTGTGACCGAGAAGGCCTCATCGGTCTCCGGTGGCGGCGCTGCATAATTACAAGGAACCCGTATGAATACGCAATCTCTCTTGTTAATCCTTTTGGTTGTTGCCGTGGTCTTTGGCCTCGGCGTGGTCGTACTGAATCGTCGCTCGAGCGGTGGGGCGGGGGTCAAGCCCGTCATTTCAGAGCCAGTTGTTGTTGAAGCGCCGGTCGTTCAAGCCGAAGTAGTTGATGCACCAGTCGTTGATGCACCAGTCGTTGAAACACCGGCTCCGCCCAAGAGTCGCTGGGGAAAAACGGCGTTGTCGTTGGCAGGCGTTTTTGGGGGAGTGCGTGCTCGTGGTGGAATCACCAGTGAAACGTGGGACGATCTCGAAGAGGCGTTGTTGAAGGCTGACGTTGGAATCGGCGTGACCGACGAATTGCTGAACTCTTTGCGCGGTCGAGTGAAGGCCAAAGAAATTACGACTCCAGATGAACTGCTCGTTGCGTTACAACGAGAAATGACATCGCGTCTTGAAGGTGCGAATCGTGAATTGAATTTTGCGCAACTTGATGAAGGTCGAATCAACGTGTGGTTGTTTGTCGGCGTGAACGGCGTCGGCAAGACCACCACCATTGGCAAAGTGTCGGCGCAACAAGCCGAATTGGGTCGTTCGTTGGTACTTGCTGCGGGTGACACCTTCCGTGCCGCAGCCGCCGAACAACTGGGAACATGGGCCGAACGTTCGGGAGCCGAACTAGTGCGCGGCGCCGAAGGTGGAGACCCCAGTTCGGTGATCTTTGATGGTATTCAGCGAGCTGCTGCCAAAGGCTTTGATCTCGTGCTTGGCGATACGGCCGGCCGTTTGCAGAACAAGTCAAACCTCATGGATGAACTTCGTAAAGTACGACGCATTGCCGATCGTGAGCCTGGTCAAGTGACTGAGGTGTTGCTCGTCATTGATGCCACGACTGGTCAGAACGGTTTGTCGCAAGCTCGCGAATTCACCGATGCCGCGGGTGTCACGGGTGTCGTGCTGACCAAGCTTGACGGATCTGCCAAAGGCGGAATCGTCTTTGCCATCGAAACCGAAATGGGGATTCCCATCAAGTTGGTCGGTCTGGGCGAAACCATTGGCGACCTGGTGGCTTTCAACCCCGACGAATACGTCTCTGCACTCTTTAACGGATGACCCGCCAAGAAAAAGAATGACTTAGTTCCCAAATTTTCTTGATGGGTTGGGAACTAACCCGCAATCTGGCATCGTCTCAGTTGTATGAAGAAAATCCTGGCTCCCGCTCTCACCGTTTTCGCCCTCTTTGCCGTGTCATCGTGCGGCGACGATCCCGATGCTTCGGGTCCGCCAATCTTGGTTTTGTCGGCGGCCAATGGTGGTGGCTGGTCGGCTGATGCTCCTGCAGCATCTGAATCGACTACAGGCATGGACGGAAAAATGATGTGGGGCTATCTGCAAAATTTCACCGCCGCTTCAGACTTGCCGGCACTCGATAGCAATGCCCGTTCATACACGCTGTCTACTGGTGATGTGTCAACGGATTCGTTGAATGCACTGAAGACGGCATTTGGACTTACTGAAGATTTTGTTGCCCAAGATGCGTCGCAGGGTGGCGGCTACTTGTCAGGTAATTACGACGGTACGACCCCAACGATGTATGTCGGCTCTGATCCGATGCACTACTGGAGTTTCTCTCCAGTTTGGGATGAATCATCAATGTCATCACGACCATGCATCATTGATTCCGACACCACTTATGTTCCCACGAGTGATGTCCCTGCGCCCATTGCCGAAATATGTGCCGAGCCTGCAGCTCCCGAAAACGTGCCGACCAAGGCCGAAGCCGAAGAACTCTTTGCAACGACCGTGCGTGCACTCGGGGCAAATGTTGACGATCTCGTTATTTACTCGTATGCCGATGAATGGGGTGCGAACGTTAACGGTTACCTGAAGATTGACGGTGTCCGTAGTTCGCTCACGTGGTCGATCGGCTACGGAGCAAATGGAGAGATCTCGTGGGCCAGTGGCGTGCTTGCCGATGTGCAAGATGGCGCGTCGTACCCACGTATCGGAACGACAGCAGCTCTTGAGCGTTTGAATTCGCAGCAAAGTGATATGTGGGGCGATCCAATGGTCCGCGGTGGCGTCGCATACGACACCGGAGTCTCATCTGATATCGCTGCTACTCCAGTGCCCGAACCCGTACCATCCGAAGTTGAGGCAGCGGTGTCAACCGCGCCCGCCACTTCTGACATGGTGCCAGAAACGTATCCAGTGACTGATGCGCCAGCACCAGAAGTTCAAGAAGTTTCAATCGTCGGTGTTGAAGAAGAACTCGTGACGCTCTATGGAGCAGATGGTTCGATCTACCTCGTGCCTGGCTACACGTTTATTGCAGCCGAAGACGAATTCGGTTACGTCGGCCGTTACACGGTGTCGGCGCTTCCGGACGAGTACATGCAGGTGACCGACGCTGTTGATGCAGTACCTGCAACGGATGTCCCTGTTCCTGATACCGCTGTTGAGCCGGCAGTTGACCCAGCCGTTGAGCCCGACATGACAGTCGCTCAAGAGGTGGCCGACTCCGTTGTGGGTATGTCCGAAGCAGAGGCCACCAAAACAGCCGAGGCCAAAGGTTTGACAGTTCGAGTTGGTAGTCGTGATGGTGAAGATTTCGCCCTCACGATGGACTACCGCACCGATCGCGTGACGTTGACGGTGATTGCCGACAAAGTCACTGCTGCCACACCTGGCTGACGCCGTCACCGCCTGAAAGTCGGGCGGTAGCCTTTGGATTGCTATGTTCGACAACCTCTCTAATCGTTTCGACGGAATCTTCAAACGCATTCGCGGCAAAGGTCGCTTGACCGAAGCCGATGTTGATGAAGTTCTCAAAGAAATTCGAACCGCGCTTTTAGAAGCTGACGTCAACGTCAGCGTGGTTCGCAACGTCGTCGCACGAATTCGTGAAGGTGCCATCGGAATCGAGTCGTCAAAGGCGCTCGATCCAAGTCAGCAAGTCATCAAACTGGTTAACCAAGAACTCACCAACATCCTTGGTGGCGAAACCCTCAAGATCACGTACGCCAGTCGTCCACCCACCGTGGTGTTGATGGCTGGTTTGCAGGGTTCAGGTAAAACCACCAACTCGGCCAAGTTGGCGAAGTGGTTCAAGTCGCAAGGTCGTCATCCGCTGCTCGTTGGTGCCGACTTACAACGTCCTGCTGCTGTTGAACAGTTGCGCACGCTTGGTCGTCAAATTGATGTTCCGGTGTTCAGCGATCCAAGTGATCCGATCACTACTGCAGTTCGCGGACTCGCTGAAGCGCGTCGACTTGGCAAGGACGTTTTGATCGTTGACACCGCCGGTCGTTTGTCAATCGACGACGAAATGATGGCGCAGATTCGCCAGATCTCTGATCAGATCACGCCGAACTACACGTTCTTAGTGATTGATGCGATGACTGGTCAAGACGCGGTCAACGTTGCCGAAGCTTTCCATAACACCTTGCAAATTGACGGCGTCATCTTGTCGAAGCTCGATGGTGATGCGCGCGGTGGTGCGGCGCTGTCGGTTAAGGAAGTCATTGGTCGTCCGATTGCCTTCGCGAGTACTGGCGAAAAGCTCGATGCGTTCGAACAGTTCCATCCCGATCGTATGGCGGGACGCATTTTGGGAATGGGCGACATGCTCACCCTGATCGAACAAGCCGAGCAGGCTTTCGAAAAAGATGCGGCCGAAGAAGCAGCGACGAAATTGCTCGATGGCGAATTCACGCTCGACGATTTCTTAGAACAAATGCAGTCGCTCAAGAAGATGGGGCCACTTGGCGGGTTGATGGGCATGATGCCCGGAATGCCCAAAGAGTTGAAAAATGCCAAGATCGGCGACGATGAACTGAAGCCAGTCGAGGCGATTATTCGCTCGATGACCAAAGAAGAGCGTCGCAAGCCCGAGATCATCAACGGCAGTCGTCGCCAACGCATCGCGACTGGCAGTGGTCGCTCAATCGCCGAGGTGAACCGTCTGGTCAAGCAGTTTGGCGAAATGCAAAAGATGATGAAGCGCATGGGTGGAATGACCACTGGCAAAAAGGGTAAGCGCAAGATGTCATCGATGGCTGGCCTCGGTGGCCTTGGGGCTGCTGGCTTACCTGGTCAAGGTGGCGGCTTTGGCGAGGGCCTTGGGGGCGGAGCTCCTGGTGGCGGTTTCCCCGGTTTCCCCCCGTCGCGCTAAGCGCGACCAGCCAAGACTTGCCCCTTGGCGTTGGGGAAGGGGTGCTTTCGGGTTAGCCTTCGGTGTCTGCCTGGACTGGTTCTAGGCGCTTGAATCAGGAGTTATCGCCGAATGTCAGTCAAGTTACGCCTTACACGTGTCGGAAAGACCAAGCAGCCTCATTACCGCGTGATCGCGAGCGACAGCCGCGCCGCCCGTGATGGTTCATTCCTCGAAATCTTGGGTCAGTACAACCCACGCACCGAGCCTTCGGTCATCAATCTCGACAACGACAAGGCTGTTGCCTGGTTGATGAAGGGCGCACAGCCCACCGAGCGCGTCAAGAAGATTCTTGAAATCTC
>JBIKYT010000114.1:0-4632 GCA_044355095.1 Ilumatobacteraceae bacterium | reverse complement strand
TGCCAGCCGCAATCGCAGGAGCAAATTTCCAAACAGCCATCATCATCGGATAGTTCCATGGCGCAACCTGTGCACACACACCAATGGGTTCGCGACGAATGTAACTCGTCATGTTGGGAACGTATTCACCCGCACTCTTGCCTTCGAGGTGTCGAGCAGCGGTCGCAAAGAAACGCACATGGTCGACCATCGGCGGAATTTCTTCCGAGCGAGTCATGCCAATGGGCTTGCCGCAGTTCTCAGATTCAAGAGCAATGAACTCTTCGGCACGAGCCTCAATCGCATCAGCGATGCGGAACAACGCCAGCGAGCGATCTTTCGGTGTCGAATCACGCCAGGTTTCAAATGCATCGGCTGCGACTTGCATCGCTTGATCAACGTCGGCAGATCCCGACAGAGGAGCAGTTGCATACTGCTCCTCTGTGGACGGGTTAATAACTGGGATCGTGCGACCGTCGGCCGCGTCGACGTACTTACCATTGACGAAATTTCGGTAGGTCTTCATGACCCCACTATAAGCGAATGTCAATTGGGTAAATTCAGTCCACCGAATTCAAAAGACGATCAACGCTGTCAAAACTCTTGATTACCTAGGGTCACGCCACATGCGCCACATGGTTAGGCCATTGGGATGGTGGATTTCACCGACCACTTGAAAACCAAATCGTCGGTAGTACGGCACATTCGTATCTTTGGACGATTCAAGATACGCACCGACTCCTTCGTCATCTGCCTTTTCCAAAATTACGTTCAACAAATCCGCTCCATGACCCTTACCTTGTTGAACCGGATCAGTTCCCAAAACTTCTAGGTAGTAGTGCGGTTCTTTGGGATGGAGTTTTTCCATACGCCCTAAAACACCTAGAGCACGAAATGTTTGCCGCTGGTAGGCCCGCAATGAGATTGGCAAAGTTTTCACGATGGACGCAATCGGGACCTTCCAACTTCCTGGCAGTCCCCAGTAGGCAGCAGCCGATCGCTCGTCATTAGTCATGATGAGTCCGTGAGCCAGCATGTTGCGTCCCAGCATTTCGAAAGCCAAACTTGCGCGCTTTGCGTTAAAGGCTCCGCCCATGAGGTACATGAAAACAGGGTCGTCCGCAAATGCCTTCGTGAGACTCGCTGCAATGAGAGGAAGGTCACTTATGTCGGCCCTGACAATGTTGCTCATGGCTTCACAGTATTAGGTTTGGTGTATGGCAACTCCCATCTCCGAACTTGATCTCCCAACAGTTGCATTTGATTTTGCCGAAGCCGAAGAACAGCGCAATGCGCTTCTTGCCTTGTCTAAAGAATCGTGGATTGCCAAAGGTGTTTTCGCCTATCCGATTTTTAAATACGAAGACTGTGTCGCCATCTTGCGCGACAAGCGTTGGCACAGTGCCGCGGGCCTCGCAGCCGAAGCGTTTGGCGTCAATGACCCACGCCTTAAAGAACGCCGACGCGAATCAATCTTGTCGGCCGAAGGCGATGTACATACTCGACTACGTCGTTTAGTCGCTCCATCATTCTCACCTCGTGCCGCTGATCGCCTGCGTCCATTCATGCGCGAAGTCATGAATTCATTAATTGATCCCGTTGCCAAAAATGGCAAGTGCGATCTGGCGACCGATATTTGTGATCCGTATCCGATTCCGATCATTTGCGAATTGCTCGGCGCACCGAAGAAAGATTGGCAACTCTTTAGTCGTTGGGCCGAGGATGTATTGCGAATTTTCAATGCAACTGCTTCAGAAGAATTAGATGTGATCTTCAAGGCACAAGACGAACTTGGTGCGTACACCCGTCAACTGATTGCTGATCGTCGTTCACGCCCCGCCGATGATCTCATCACCAGTTTGATTGCCGCCGAAGAAGCCGGCGACAAGCTTGACGAAGCTGAACTTGAAATGATGGTTGAAGCAGTCATCGTTGGTGGCACCGACACCACGCGTAACCAACTCGGTTGTTCGATTGCACTTTTTGCCGAACACCCCGAGCAATGGCAACTTCTCGCCGAGCGACCTGAACTGGCTGGCAAAGCAGTTGAAGAAACGATGCGTTATTTCGGAGCAGTTCGTGCCACCGGTCGATTCGCCAGTGAAGATATTGAATACAAAGGCGTTCTGTTTCCTAAAGGCACGCTGGTGACACCATCATTGTCAATCGCAAATCGCGATGAAACTGTTTTCAATGACGCCAATGTTTTTGACATCACCCGCGAGCCGGCTGGCCAGCCACAGATGACTTTCGGATCGGGAATTCACTATTGCCTCGGCGCTGCGCTTGCTCGCGCCGAACAGCAAGAAGCCCTGCCGATCATGGCGCAACGGATGAAAAACCTCCGTATTGATGGTGCAGTGACTTGGAAGCCTTCAACCGTGGCCATCTTTGGCCCCGAGAATATGCCCATTTCATTCGATGTCGAATAGTTTTCAATACTTCCCTGACGAGCTCATACGCCTATCGTTGGAGGCATGAGCGCAACCAAGACAATGAAACTCGGCTACAACACTGGCTACTGGTCATCTGGTCCCCCGGCTGGCGCCGACGAAGCGGTGAAAGAAGCCGATCGACTTGGTTTCGACTCCATCTGGACTGCCGAGGCCTACGGCAGCGACGCTCTCACACCACTCGCCTGGTGGGGTGCCAACACCAGCAATGTTCGTTTGGGAACAGCAATCATGCAGATGAGTGCTCGCACACCAACAGCAGCCGCAATGGCAGCGATCACCCTTGATCACTTGTCGAACGGCCGTTTCATTTTGGGACTTGGCGCCAGTGGACCCCAGGTCGTTGAAGGCTGGTATGGCCAGGCCTATCCAAAGCCCCTCGCCCGCACCCGTGAATACATCGACATCGTGCGCCAAGTGTTGGCTCGCGAAAAGCCCGTTGAGTCACATGGCAATTTCTATGATCTGCCCTACACCGGAGCCGATGGCGCTGGACTTGGCAAGCCGCTCAAGTCGACCGTGCATCCGTTGCGTCGCGATATTCCGATCTTCCTTGGTGCTGAAGGACCGAAGAACGTTGCATTGTCTGCCGAGATTTGTGATGGCTGGTTGCCGTTGTTCTTCTCACCAAAAGAAGATGCGTTCTATCGCAAATGCCTCAACGAAGGTTTTGCAAAATCAGGTGAAGCAAACAAGGCCGACCGCTTTGAAGTTGCGTCAACCGTGATGATGATTCCTGGTGACGATGTTGAAAAGTGCGCCGACATGGTGCGTCCCTTCTTGGCGTTGTATGCCGGCGGCATGGGCGCCAAGGGAGCCAACTTCCACTTCGAAGTTTTCGCCCGCATGGGTTACGAAGACGTCGCCAACAAAGTTCAAGAGTTGTACTTGCAAGGTAAGAAGGCCGAAGCCGCTGCGGCGATTCCGTTGAAGATGGTTGAAGACATTGCTCTCGTTGGTCCGCCCGCAAAGATCAAAGACGAATTAGCGATGTGGAAAGAAACATGCATCACCACTTTCTTGGTGAGCGGACCCGCACAGGTTCTTCCTTTCTACGCCGACCTCATTAACGGCTGAGTGACGAGGAAATAGCAACATGAGCGAACTGTCTTCACTGTCGGTCGCTCAACAACGCGAACTACTCGCATCAAAACAGGTCACGTCTCGTGAACTTGTTGATGGTGCCCTCGCACGTATCGAACAGGTACAACCAGATTTGAACTGTTTCGTTGAAGTGTGGGCCGATGAAGCCCTCGAACGAGCGCAGTCTGTCGACAGTTCGCTCGGTGGACTTGCCGGCATACCCGTCGCTATCAAGGACACGTCGTCATGGATCGGACATCGTTCAACATCAGGTTCACGAATCTTTGAACACAATGTCGCTCGCCACACCGATGCAGTTGTGCAAAAACTTCTCGATGCCGGCGCAATCATTGTGGGAAGCACGAACACTCCCGAATTTGCTCATGCCGGTATCACCGACAACTTGTTGTGGGGTGCCACTCGCAATCCGCATAACCACGAACGCACAACTGGCGGGTCAAGTGGCGGTTCGGCTGCGGCCGTTGCGAGTGGTTGTGTCGCTCTCGCCGAAGGAAGTGACATGGGTGGATCAGTACGCATTCCGGCTTCATGGTGCGGAATCGTTGGACTCAAACCATCACTTGGTCGTATCCCGATGACTGCATTGCCTGGATTGTTCGACACCTTGTCGCACCACGGACCACTCGCCCGCACAGTGG
This sequence comes from Ilumatobacteraceae bacterium, assembly GCA_044355095.1. Lineage (GTDB taxonomy): Bacteria > Actinomycetota > Acidimicrobiia > Acidimicrobiales > Ilumatobacteraceae > Casp-actino8. Next base: position 458 of record JBIKYT010000114.1, on the reverse strand, counting down.
ATGATGCCTGGGAATTCTTGCTCGCAACGCAAGGACCATCCTTGTCTGATCCGTTTTCAGTTCTTTCCTCGCTCAGCCGACCAGCGTCAACATCAATTGATGGAATCTCCATCGGACTTTCCATTGATCTTGGTTGTTGGGATGTTGATCCCGAAATTGCGACCGCAGTCCGCGATACGGCGCAGCAACTCACCGGTTTTGGTGCAACCGTTCATCATGTTGATCCGCAATTCACCATTCGCGATGGCGCACTATGGCTCGAGATGTGGGGCATCTTCATGGCGAGTTATTACGGCCACCTCGTTGAGGAACATCAATCAATCATGGATCCACTCGTGGTCTGGTTGATTCAACTTGGCGAGTCCTTTAGCGCCGTCGATGCCAAGCGCATGGAAATTGAACGGACCGATTTCTGGAATCGCGCCACTCAACACTTGCACGATCACGATGTCCTGATT
>JBIKYT010000048.1:0-16219 GCA_044355095.1 Ilumatobacteraceae bacterium | reverse complement strand
ACACCGAGGGCGAACCAACTCCAAAAACTCAGAACACTTCTTTTCAGCACATTTCATGTTTGCACATGAAAAGGTGCCATAAGGTTGTTCTGTGAGCCATCAGATCATTGAATTTGCCCAGTTACCTTCAAAACATCATGTTCAGGAACTTTTTGAGCAAGCCAAGGCCGTTCAAGCCCGTGCGTATGCGCCGTATTCGCACTTTTTAGTTGGCGCTGCGATTTTGACCCCGCGCGGAAATATCTACGTTGGATGCAATGTAGAAAACGCCGCGTACCCAGTGGGCAACTGTGCCGAGGCGAGTGCCATCGCCGCGATGATCGCCGGAGGAGAGAAAGAAATATTGGCTCTCGTAACAATCTGTGACAGCACCGAAGTAGGAACTTGTTGTGGAGGCTGTCGTCAACGAGTACGCGAGTTTGCCAAGAATGACACTTCGATTTACGCCTGTGGGCCCGATGGAGTCCGAGCGATTTTTACGATGGAACAACTTCTGCCTACGTCATTTGGACCCGACAATTTGGTGGGTTTTGTTTCGTGACAACTCAATCATCTGCTCAACGAGTTTTGTCACTGATTGATCTCACTAATCTCAATGATGATTGCACAGAAGAAGATGTCGTTGAACTCTGTTCACGCGCTCAAGGTGAATTTGGTAATACTGCGGCCGTGTGTGTCTGGCCACGGTTCGTTGATTTGTGCGCATCAATCTTGCGAGGAACGTCAATCAAAGTAGCGACTGTTGTGAATTTTCCGCACGGAGGAACTGACGTTGCAAATGTTGTTGCCACAACAATTGCAGTTCTTGATGCGGGCGCCGATGAAATTGATCTCGTCTTGCCGTATCAGTCAATGATCACAGGTGACGAGGCTCAAGTTCTCTCCATATTGCAAGCGGTTCGAGAAGTTGTTCACGCACCGGCTCATCTGAAAGTGATTTTGGAAACAGGCGAACTCTCTGATCAAGGCATCATTCGAAGAGCGTCAGAATTAGCCATCAAGGCTGGAGCTGATTTCATCAAAACGTCGACAGGCAAAACAAAAGTGTCGGCTACCCCCGAAGCGGTGACCACTATGTTGCAGGTCATCCGTGAATCCGAACGCCCAGTTGGTCTCAAGCCATCGGGCGGTATTCGCACGGTTGCCGATGCCCAGCAATATCTCGATTTAGCAGACGCCATCATGGGACCTACTTGGGCAACGCCGCAAACTTTTCGATTTGGGGCAAGCGGGTTGCTTGATGCTGTTGAGGCTGAACTTCGCTCATGAATTGCGCATAACCTACAGATATGTCCGGTTCGTCGGCTCGAGTGCCTTACCTCAATTCAAAATTGCAGGGCTTTGGCTCAACCATTTTTGCTGAGATGACGGCGCTAGCTGCTGAGACAAATTCAATCAATCTTGGTCAAGGATTTCCGAATTATGACGGTCCACAAGAAGTACTTGATGCAGCCGTAGACGCTATTCGTAGTGGGCAAAATCAATACCCACCAGGTCCGGGTGTTCTTGAACTTCGTCGGGCAATCTGTGAACACCAATTACGTTTTTGGGGCTTGTCATATGATCCCGATTCAGAAGTCTTGGTGACTGCTGGAGCAACCGAAGCGTTGGCTGGCGTTTTACTCGGACTTCTTGAAACTGGTGATGAAGTTGCTTTACTTGAGCCGATGTACGACAGCTATCAAGCTTGCATTGCTTTAGCTGGTGCCGTGACGCGTCCTGTCACATTGCGTCCGCCGCTCTACCGTCTAAACCCAGATGAATTGCGCGCGGCAATTACGCCCAAGACGCGCGTGATATTGGTGAACAGTCCTCACAACCCAACTGGTGCAGTTCTTGATCAAACTGAACTACAAGTGATTGCCGATATTGCAATTGAACACGACCTGATTGTGGTTTCTGATGAGGTATACGAACACCTCACCTACGACGGCATCAAACACGTCTCGATTGCTTCATTACCAGGAATGAAAGAGCGCACACTTGTTATTAGTAGTGGTGGCAAGACATTCAATACCACTGGTTGGAAAGTTGGTTGGGTGTGTGGTCCAGCCGCAATGGTGGTCGCGGCACGCGCTGCAAAACAATTCCTCACCTATGTTTCGTCAGGACCATTCCAGCCAGCAATCGCTACCGGCTTGCGTTTACCTGATTCGTATTTCACGGCCTTGGCTGCCGACCTCGAAGGAAAACGGAATCACTTAATGCAAGGGCTCACTCAGGCTGGCTTTGAGGTGTACAAACCTCAAGGAACATATTTCATCACAGTTGATATTCGACCAATACAACCTGATGGCGATGGCTACGAGTTTTGCCGATCGCTTCCGCATAAATGCGGAGTCGTCGGTATTCCGAATGTTGTTTTCTACGATCGTGCCCACCAGCACGAAGGACGTCACTTGGTTCGCTTCGCTTTTTGCAAGCAGTACGAAATGATTGACGACGCAGTGTCACGATTGAAGGCAATGTCATGAAGTTTGCGGCGATTCAACACGACATTGCTTGGTGTGATCGAGGAGCAAACTTCGACCACCTGCGAGTATTGATCGCTGAGGCCGAATTAAACGGGGCCGAGTTTGTACTTCTCACCGAAACGTTCTCGACAGGATTTGCTGTTGACAATTCATCGTTCGCCGAAGCGACTGGCGGTCCTTCATCGCAATTCTTGGCCTCAATGGCAAAAGAACATCACATCTGGATTGGTGGTACGTGCCCTGAACTTTCAGCAACATCAGCTGATGGGCGGCCGGCAAATACCTTTGTCGTGGTCAGCCCCGACGGGATTGAACACCGATATGAGAAAATTCACCCCTTTACTTTTGGGGGAGAAGATCAACATGTTCGCTCCGGTAGCGAGTTCGTGACGATTGATGTCGGTGATTTACGAGTATCTCTCTTTGTTTGTTACGACTTGCGCTTTGCTGATGAATTTTGGCAACGTGCGACAGACACCGATGTCTTTTTAGTTCCGGCCAACTGGCCAGAGTCACGCAGTATGCACTGGCTGTCGTTGTTGCAAGCTCGAGCAATTGAAAATCAAACCTATGTGATTGGCTGCAACCGTGTTGGTCAAGGTGGATCATTGGTGTACAGCGGCGACAGCAGAATCTTTGATCCCTTCGGTGAGACTCTTGCCCAAGGCACACCTCATGAAGAATGCATCTTGTACGCCGAGGTGACGCGCGAACGTGTCACTGAAGTGCGCGAGAAGTTTCGCTTCTTACAAGACCGTCGCTCGTAATCTCAGCGTAAAGTTTTTGCCATCAAGCTGACGAGTTTTCCGCTACCAGAGACTTGTTGACCTACCTCAACAAACCCGAGTCGGTCATGAAAGCGCAGTGAACCGTCATTACGCGGTTCGAGATTGACTTCAAGAGTAAAGAATGGTTCGGTACTGCGTGACTCAACTTCGTTGTAGAGAAGAGAGCCATATCCCTTACCTTGATGTGACTCAGTGAAGGCGACTCGATCGAGGTAGATGAAATCGTCGTACTTGTCGCAGAACCATTGATAGTTCGTGCTGCCGTATGGCAGACCTGGCTTCATCATGAGGCAGTATCCGACGAGTGTCTGATCAACGTCGATGCCCAAGGCAAGATACGACCATTCAAAGATTTGCCGCATAGTTTCTGCAGTTTCGGGTCCGACTGCTGGAACGTTCTCTTGGTTAATCGCCAACATCAGGTCGAGGTCGTCGGTAGTGAGTTCACGAATTATGGGCACCCGACAAAACTAGTTGGCGAAGTGGGGCGTAATATCAGTTCATGTTGTTTGCCAAAAAGAACACCGCAATGGTCGCTCCAGAAAATGCATTGCCCGGTCGCACCGACCAGACGATGCCAGTGCCCGAAAAGCATTTCGTGCTTGATGCGCCGCTTCGTGGCCCATGGCCGGCTGGCACCGAAACAGCGGTATTCGGTATGGGATGTTTCTGGGGAGCTGAGCGTTTGTTCTGGCAACTACCTGGGGTCTATTCAACTGCTGTGGGTTACGCCGGGGGATACACCCCAAACTGCACTTATGAAGAAAACTGTTCGGGTCTCACTGGCCACGCTGAAGTGTTCTTTGTGATCTTCGATCCCAAAGTCATTTCATATGAATCACTCTTGAAAGTCTTCTGGGAGAATCACGACCCCACGCAAGGCATGCGTCAGGGCAACGACATGGGCTCGCAATATCGCAGCGCGATTTACACGACCACTGACGCACAGATGACAGCAGCGCGTTTGTCGCACGACATTTTCCAAGAGAAGCTCAAGGCTTCTGGTTATGGCGACATTACGACAGAGATCGCACCAATGGGTGAGTGGTATTACGGTGAGCCGTATCACCAGCAGTATCTTGCAAAGAACCCGAACGGCTATTGCGGTATTGGCGGAACTGGTGTGTCGTGCCCGATTGGCACAGGCGTCTAAAGCTATTTGCTTTGAGTAGTCAGCCATTCGCGCAGCGACTGATCTAACTCATCAAGAGAGCGCACCAATTTATTGATGCTGCATTGCATCATTAAGTTGACAACTTCGTTGCCATTGGGAAAACGCGCACGCCAGTCGGTGAATAGGCCAATGATGTACTTGTTGTGGGCGTAGGCATAGCCCATTTCCCAAGCGGTGCCGTCATCGGTCATGATGCCGTTGAGGTTTGCCACAACTACTTGACAGCGATCGATTCCACCTTTGTCGTTTAAGAAAATCTCGCCAACGTTCTCGGCAGTCTTTGGGGGGTTATCACGATGCGGCAAAAAGGTGTCAAAGCCCGCATCTTGGATGAGTTGATCAATCTTTTCGATGAACCACCGTTCACCTTCATCAAAAAGTGGGCCCGCAACGTAGACGTATGGCTTTGCTGAATTACTCATTTTCTGCTCCATCTTTTTGGTTCCAGCCGTTCTTTCTGATGTCTTCGCCGTCGGCGTCTTTTCCCCGACCTTCGTGGCGTAGTAACCCAGGTGTGACTGACAACTTTGCGATCAAGTTCTGCATCGGAGTCTCACCAACCGTTGTGACCGCTTCGCGGAATAAGAAATGAGGATCAACAGCAATATCGGCCATATTCATCACTGGGCCAATGGCGGCTTCAGCTTCTTCAAACAGTCGAATGACTTCGTCGCGTGAACGCTGCGAGCACCAATCGCGCATCAATTCCTCAAGATCTTCTCGATGTGCAGCTCGGCCATCAAATGAAGTGAAACGTTCATCGTCACCAACACCAAGAAGTGTGAGCACTCGAGCAGCAACCGAATCGGATGAACTTGAGATACCAACCCACTGTCCATCTGAACATTGATACGTACCGCGTGGAACCGTGTACGGCAGACCTGCTCCAAGTCGTGGTTGTAGTTCGCCAGTCAAGGCAAACAGTGAGGCAACTGGCCCCATGATATGGAACATGCTTTCAAGCAAACTGATGTCGACGACTTGGCCAACACCCGAATACAAAGCGACCATGGTTGAAAATGCACCGACAAGTCCGGTGACTTCATCTGTCAGGGCTATTGCTGGAAGCAAAGGCTGTCCATCGGCTTCACCATTGACAGCAGCGAATCCCGACATTGATTCGGCAATTGACGCAAAGCCAGGTCGTTGCGCGTACGGTCCGGTCTGTCCAAAACCACTGACTCGGGTGAGTACCAAAGAAGGGTTGATGGCAAGAAGTTCATCTGGTCCAAGACCAAGACGCTCAAGCGTGCCTGGGCGGAAATTCTCAACGACGACATGGGCGTCTTTCACAAGATCTAAGAACAGGGCCTTGTCATCAGCACTCTTTAAATCGAGAGCGATGGTGCGCTTGTTGCGATTAGCGATCTTCCACCACAAGCCGACGCCGTCACGTGGATCTTTCCAGGCCATGTTGCGCAAACTGTCACCAGTGTCGGGTCGTTCGACTTTGATGACATCAGCACCAAAGTCGGCGAGATAACGCGCGCAATTCGGTCCAGCGATCACTGTTGAAATATCAAGGACTCGCATGCCATTCAGTGGAGTGCGGGGTGCCTCGATGTTCACACGTCTATTCTGCCCGAGTTGGGAAGACGAAACATCGTTCACTCAATGTGCCAAGTGCGTATGTTTCGTAATCAATACCAAAATCTTCGTACAAGTGGCGACAACGCTCGCTCCAGTCAAGAGCCTGCGGAGTTGAGATGCGGTGGACGACCTGCATCACTCCACCTTCGTAGACACGGTATTCAGCCCACGTGCCCGGAAAGTCCTTGACGCAACCGATTTCAATTGTGGGTACGCCACATTCCATCTGCCGCACGCGATGTCGATGGGTGTGACCTGCGGTGTAACCGATGATGTTCTTATGTTGGGCAACAACTTGATTGAGTGCGTCACTACTGTCGGGATTGATTCCGAAGTAGCCCTCGCTGCGATGACCATCTGATTGCGCCCCAGGAGTCCATTGCTGGTGATGTCCCATCACGAGTACGGGCACTTGAGTTGATGCGGCATGTTCGGCTAACCAAATGAGTTGACCTGAGGCGATGTCGCCGGTGGTTTCTGTGGGAATCGCGGTGTCCATCAGGGCGACACAGATTCCGGGCATGTCAATCCATTGATCGTTGTCGTATTTATGTTGTCCTAAATACGAATCATGATTGCCGCGGATGACATGCAGTTTGTTGCCGATCTGTCCGTAGCAGTTTTCAAATGCCGCAAACTCTTCCTCAGAGCCAAAACATGTGAGATCACCTTTGACAAATACGTGATGCGGATTCAACGCAGAGATTTCGGCAACTGCGCTGCGATTCATGATCTCGGGATAGGGCGGCTCACCAGGACGCGAACTTTGAATTGGTCCCTTGGGGCTGTCATCAATTTTCCCGCACTCAAGTTCGCCAAAATGCACATCGTTAACGGTTGCGAACGTACTGAGTAATTCACCACGCGGTCGAGCAAGGGTGGTGACGTCAATTCCGTTGAACGTGTACGACGTTGATGGAGTTAACCCCTCGTACCGATACACCGACAAACCGTCGTGGATAACTACTAAATCATCAGCAACGGTGGTGACTTCCATGAGCGTTAGTTAGGGGCGGTCGCGCCGAGCGATGGTTGGTTTAGCCCACCAGCGTCCACTAAACCGCCACGCATTTTGACGTGCCGCAACAACGTTTTCACCCACGACTGGTCGTGGCCACAACGCTTCAATAGCAGCCGCAATAACGACTGCTTCTTCGTCAGTGGGTGTGGGTGAAACTTGTTGACTCATAACGGCATATTGCCATGCTTGCGGCGTGGCAACTCTTCGCGCTTGGTACGTAACATGCGGAATCCAGCAACAATCTTTTGGCGGGTCTCGGCGGGATCAATGACATCATCGATGTAACCGCGTTCGGCTGCTGCATACGGGTTGGCATACTTCTCGGTGTATTCGTTGACTAGTTCAGCGCGACGTGCGACCGGGTCGGCGGCTTGCTGCAATTCGCGGCGATACACGATTTCAACGGCACCGTTTGGTCCCATCACTGCGAGTTCGGCGGTAGGCCATGCATATGAAAGGTCGGAGCCAATCGACTTCGAATCCATCACCACATACGCTCCGCCGTAAGCCTTGCGCGTGATGATTTGAATTCGCGGAACAGTTGCTTCGCAGTATGCATATAGCAACTTGGCACCGTGACGAATAATGCCGCCGTACTCTTGATCGACACCAGGCAAGAAGCCAGGTACGTCAACCATGGTGAGCAACGGAATGTTGAAAGCGTCGCAGGTGCGCACGAAGCGGGCGGCCTTTTCGGCACTTTCAATATCAAGAACACCAGCAAGGAACAACGGCTGGTTGCCGACAACACCGACCGAGTGACCATCAATACGAACGAATCCGCACACGATGCTCTTGGCCCAATGCGGGAAGTATTCAAAGAATTCACCATCATCAACGATTGATGCGATGACCTTCTTCATGTCATATGGCTGGTTGGGTGATGGAGGAAGAATGTCGCGCAGATCGGGGCATAAACGATCGGGATCATCGCCGGTGTCAATAGTCGGCGGTTCTTCCATGTTGTTCTGCGGCATGAACGACATCAAGAAACGCACATCATCAAGACATGACTTTTCGTCAGCAGAAACGAAAGTTGCGACACCACTCTTACTCGCGTGGCTCATTGCGCCACCGAGTTCTTCGAGGGTTACTTCTTCGCCGGTCACGGTCTTCACAACATCGGGACCAGTAATGAACATGTGACTGCTCTCGCGCACCATGAAGATGAAGTCGGTCATTGCTGGTGAGTACACAGCGCCGCCAGCACATGGTCCGAGAATCACGGAAATCTGCGGGATGACACCACTTGATTGCACATTGCGATAGAAAATACCGCCGTAACTTGCGAGTGATACCACGCCCTCTTGAATGCGTGCGCCAGCACCGTCGTTCAGTCCGATGACTGGTGCGCCGACGCGCAAGGCCATGTCCATCAACTTGTGAATCTTTTCAGCGAACACTTCGCCGAGGGCTCCACCGAACACGGTGAAGTCTTGTGAGAAAACGAAAACCTTGCGGCCTTCAATGGTTCCCCAACCGGTGATCACTCCGTCGGTGTAGGGATGCTCTTCTAGACCAGCGGCATGCGCACGGTGACGCGCCAACATGTCGAGTTCTTGGAATGAGCCCGGATCGAGCAAGTAGTCCAGCCGTTCGCGGGCCAGCAACTTACCTTTCTCGTGCTGACGTTCGACTGAACGAGGTGACCCCGCATGGAGCGCTTGTTCTTTGCGCTGAAGGAGGTCGGCGAGCTTGTCTTGCATGGGGTTAGCACTAGTCACCCCGTGAACGATACTCGCAACGGGCTCAAGGTACCGAGGTGACGACCGTGGCTGTGACGGGTTGAATTCCGGCGGCTGGGGCGGCGGCCCCAGGAACGGTGGTTCCTAGCGGAACGACGACGGTGGCAGGTGAGCCATCAACTGTCAGAACCACCGAGGTTGTGGTGACATCGGTTCCCGTGGTTGTGCCCGAATCGGCCGAATTGGCCATAACCGAGACGGTGTAGGTCACTGATGGCAACGGGCCTTCGGGTCCATTTCCGGTGACGATGATGGTCCACAGGCCAGGTGCCCCAAAGGGAACGCCTTCACTCATGGGGAGCCGGGCGGCCCCCACCCCGTCAAGCGGGACATTGAGGGTCACGCTGGCGGTGTTATTTGTCGGCGGGTTGAATTGCACCGTGAGGTCGGTCAGGCCAGTTGGTGGCGAGTACACGTCAATACGTACCGCGTTGAGTCCGACTGTGGCGGGCGTGACTTTCAACTGGACATCAAAGGCTCCACCCGAACGATCACCAACAAACGCGTAGTTAGTGCGGTCAGATCCGGGGGGAGTCACATTGGGGGGAAGAGTAGCCACCGCCCATGAGGTGAAGACCAGAACCAAAATGCCAATGCCAATTTCAGAGACCACGGCCTTGCGCAATTGTTTTGCGGTGCGGCCGCTGAGCTCGCGCTTTTTTGCCAATTGATGGGTGACGAATTGTCGCGCCGCCCCGCCCACGTAGACCATCGCGGCGACACCAATGACTTTGACGATGATCAAACGACCGTGGCGACTGGTGAGAGTTGAACCGCCATCCATTTGGTACAACTGCACAAAACCAGCAACAACCGTGACACCGATATAGATATTGGCTTGTCGCGAAAAGGTTCGAACCGCGTGCATGAGATCTTCCTCGCCCGGTCCGATAAGAACCGCTTGAGCCAAGAAAAGCAGGCCTCCTAGCCACATGCCAACGGCCAACACGTGAACGACGCCAGCAACAGTTCCGACGACCGAGAAATCGTCAATGACTCGAGTGAGTCCAAAGGAGGCCATGGCCACCGTGGGTAGAGCGAGCGCTGCGATTTGTGACTGGGGGTCAAAGATACGGTCAGGGCGCAAAGCAACGATGGCGCAGGCCGCGATCAAGACCACGCGTAATGCAGCTGAGATACCACTGGCACTGTTGAAAAGTTCGCCCCAACTGAGAGGGATTAACGCGCTGACAACCGAATCACCCGACAGCAGTGATGCTCGCAAACTGGCGACCACATAGTTACTGACAAGAGCGACAATCCATGCAATGCGAAGGAATCGATACGTCGCGTCATCGTTGATACCTTCGGGCCAGGTCCAGCGAATAAATGCGATTCCGCCAAAGAGGGCGGCAAGTGAGAGATAGGCGAGAATTCGGAAAAGTCCGAGCGGTCCACTGACGGGTGGGGGATCAACGGCCAAGTTGCCGCCATCGGTGACGTCGCCGCCAAGGTCGCCCGGGTCGGCAGTGGCAGGGTCGAGCACTTCAAAGGAAAAACCACCCGTCGCTACCTTGCCGTCGGCTTGCGGGACCGAATAGGTGACATTGCAGGTGCCAATCGGCAGGGCGGCTGTGACGGTGGCGATCAGCGAAATGCCGTCGGCACCGACCGTAACCGTGCCAATTGGAGCGGGTCGACCCTCACAAACAGCCTGCATAACGGCATTATTTGGGACAGCCGCACTAAAAACGGCCACGATTTGAGTTGGTGAAGTAGCGACCTTCTCACCATCGGCCGGGCTTGATGACACCAGGGTCGTTTCGGCCTGTACTGGCTGAGCGCCGATTAATAGCCCCGCACTCAGGGCCACAAACAGACCAACAAACAGACTCTTGACGCCAGCCCGCAATGGGCGACGTGGGCGAGTTGCAGATGAGGTGGCAGTGAGCAAAGACATGATCACCTGTAACGGTAGTTCTCCGCGACCTACTGAGTATGGACACGCACTGATTTCAGGACCGTGCAGATTTTAGGACCGTGCAGATTTCAGGACCGCACTGATTTCAGGACCGTGCTGAACGCGATCTTGGGAAGTCGAAGCCTCGTTCGCAACACCTCACCACTACAGTCTCAAGCAATGGCTGTTCAATCTCTCTACCGCCGATATCGGCCGCAACGTTTCTCTGAACTCAAGGGACAAGAGCATGTTGTGCGCGCGCTCAAGAATGCAGTGGTCAACTCGCGCGAGGGCCACGCGTATTTGTTCTCCGGACCCCGAGGTACGGGCAAAACCACAACTGCACGAATCTTGGCCAAAGTTCTGAACTGTGAGAATCCGCAAGACGGTGAACCGTGTTGCGAATGTGGTTCATGTTTGGCGGTTCAAGAAGGCAACAGCTTCGATGTCATCGAACTTGACGCAGCAAGCAACAACGGTGTTGAAGACATCCGTGAAATTATTGCCGCCGCTTCGCTTGGTTCACCAGGGCGACACAAGGTCTACATTCTTGACGAAGTGCACATGTTGTCTAAGGGTGCGTCGGCAGCATTGTTGAAGACTCTTGAAGAGCCTCCGTCACATGTTGTCTTCGTGTTGGCAACTACCGATCCCGAAAAAGTTGCTGAAACGATTCGTAGTCGCACGCAACATCTGCAGTTCCATTTGTTGCCAGTTGATGAACTTGAAGCACATGTGCGTTGGGTTGCATCAGATGCGGGTATTGATATCAGCGATGCGTCCATCCACGCGGTGCTACGTCAAGGCGGAGGTTCGGCACGCGACACATTGTCTGCGCTTGAATTAGCAGCGGCAACTGGTGGCATGGTTGACGAGGTCACGCCCGTTGACGAATTCGTCGAAGCATTTATTGAATACGACGCGGGGCGCTTACTCGCAGCGGTTGCGCACACTGTCAATTTCGGTCGCGATCCTCGCACTATCGTGAATGATCTGGTGCGACATATGCGCGACGCGTTTCTCACCCAAATGGCTCCCGAGCTTGTGCAACTACCCGAAGATCGTGCTGCTGAGGTAGCAGCACAAGCGGGACGACTAGGCACGCCGCGCATTGTCAAAATTATCGAGACTTTGGGCCTGGCCATTAATGACATGCGCAATGCGCCCGATTCGCGAGTTGTGCTCGAAGTTGCTTTAGTGCGGCTGGTGCATCGTGAGTTGCAAATGGGAATTGAGTCGTTGTTGGCTCGCGTTGAAAGACTTGAAAAAGAACTGGAAAACCGACCGCAAATTGCGCCGGCACCGGTGAATCCATCAACGGGTCGTGCGGTTTTAGGTGGACGAGTTGCACAAGATCCAAGTGCTCCAGCAGTGCGCCCAGCAGCAACAGCACCATCCGTTTCTCCTGCGCCTGTAGCTACACCTGCTCCGGTGACAGCATCAGCGCCCGAGCCAGAACCTGCTCCAGTCGTCGCGGCTTCAACGAGCGCAATGTCAATTGCTGCTGTCGTTGAAAAATGGAACGAAGGTGTCATCGGTGAACTGAAAGGTATGCGTCGTGCGGTTGCACAGATGGCTAAGCCTGTTGAACGTGACGGGCAGTTAGTTCTTTTGGTTGATAACGAACCGTCCGCCAAGCGCGTGAATGAATACATGACCGATCTATCAGCAGTCATTTTCAAAGTTGCTGGCGGCAAGTGTCAGATCGTTGTTGAAACGCGTTCTGAAGAACCGCGTGCACCTAAAGCAAAAGTTGTTGAAGAGGCACCCGAAGAAGAGTTCGTCGACATCGAAGAGATCAAGCAGTTGCCAACAGTTTCAAATAAAGCAACCGGAACGAACTTGGCCGATGCGTTTCCTGGTTCAGAACTTTTGACTGAGGACGAATAAGAGTGGCTGCTTCGTACACCATTCCAGTGCAAACCTTGATTGATCAACTTGGTCGTATGCCTGGTATCGGACCCAAGTCGGCTCAACGGATTGCGTTCCATCTTCTGAAGCTTCCCGATGAAGATGTTGATCGCTTGGCATCGGCGATTACCGATGCCAAAGCTCGTGTTCGATTTTGCGCGCGTTGTTTCAACTTCGCCGAAGATGAGCTGTGTCCGATTTGTGCCGACCCCCGTCGCGATCCAACAGTGTTATGTGTCGTTGAAGAAAGCCGCGACATCATTGCGCTTGAACGAACCGGCGAATTTCGCGGTCGCTATCACGTATTGCTCGGAGTCATGAATCCAATTGACGGCGTCGGTCCCGATCAATTAAAAATTCGCGAACTGGTGATGCGTTTGTCGAATGAAGAGATCACTGAGATCATCGTGTGCACGAATCCAAATACCGAAGGTGAAGTAACGGCCTCGTACCTCAGTCGAATTTTGAAGCCGTTCAATATTCGCATCACCCGACCAGCTTCTGGTCTGCCCGTGGGTGGAGACCTTGAATATGCCGATGAACTCACCTTGGGTCGGGCCATTAATGGCCGCCGCGTTATTGACGACTGAAGGCTTTTCTAGAACAGTCCGCAGACGCGACCGTCCTGAGAAACGACCAGAGCACCAGTTCTGCAAAAGGTGCGGGCGGAAAAAGACCTGTTGCAGGACCGGTGCCCTGATATGACAGTTATGTTACAAATATGACGCAATCATGTCAAGTATTGAGACGTGGGTTACCGTCATTTCCATGGCAAAACCTGGAAAAGTAACGATTTACCACAATCAGCATTGAAACAGCAGTGTCAGTGCCGTGAGCATTGCTGAGGAATTAGGCGTGAATGCCGAGATTGTGTTGTACATCAAGAATCCGCCCGATGAGGCCACATTGCGCGACATCATCTCAAAGCTTGAAGACCCATTCACCAATTTGGTGCGCCGAGACAGCATGTGGAAGAAGCTTGGGCTTGAAGAAAAAGATGCCGTAACGGTCGATCAGGTCGTGAAGTTATTGGTCAAACATAAACAACTTTTACAGCGCCCCATCGTGGTGACGCCGAAGAAGGCAATTGTGGGCCGACCCAAAGAAAGAATCCGCGAACTACTTTCCTAACCTCGTGATTCTGGTGCAGATTTTTTGCGAAATGCGCAACAAGCCTGCACCAGAATGACAAACAAATGTGGGTATCAGACGGTGCGGACGATGATGGCGTCGCCTTGACCGCCACCACCACACAATGCTGCAGCACCAACGCCGCCACCACGACGACGAAGTTCGTGCAAAATGGTCAACGCAACGCGGTTACCGCTCATGCCAATCGGGTGACCAAGTGCAATTGCTCCACCGTTGACGTTCACGATGTCATCGCTGATTCCGAGATCGGCCATTGATGCAATACCAACAGTGGCGAATGCTTCGTTGAGTTCGAACAAGTTGATGTCGCTGACCTTCATGCCGACCTTGTCAAGTGCCTTCAAGATGGCGCGGCTTGGCTGAGTCAAGAGCGATGCATTGTCGGGACCAGCAACCATGCCGTAGCTGACTACCTGGCCGAGAGCCTTGATGCCACGATCTTTCACGAAGCGCTCGGACATCATGACAACGGCTGAACCGCCGTCGCTCAATTGCGAAGCGTTTGCTGCAGTAATCGTGCCATCTTTGTCGAATGCGGGCTTAAGTCCACCGAGGCTTTCCATGGTGGTTTCGGCGCGCACACCTTCGTCATTGGCGATGACCAACGGGTCACCCTTGCGTTGCGGAATTGAGATGCTCACGATTTCGTCGGCCAAACGACCAGCAGCGATAGCGGCGGCGGCGCGCTGGTTGCTCTTCATTGCAAGATCGTCTTGCTGCTGACGGCTGATGTTGCCAGCGGTGTAGCGCTCGGTTCCAAGACCCATGAGGCATGAGTCAAATGAACACCACAAACCATCGGCGATGATGGCGTCTTTGAGTTCGGTGTTTCCGTAACGGAAACCACCACGTGCACCCGATGCGATGTACGGAGCATTTGTCATCGACTCCATGCCACCAGCGATCACGATGTCGGCATCGCCGGCTTGAATCATTTGGTCGGCGAGGTAGATCGAGTTCAAACCTGACAAGCACACCTTGTTGACGTTGATGGCGGGAACATTCATGGGAATGCCGGCCTTGACGGCGGCCTGGCGGCTCGGGACCTGGCCCTGACCAGCCATCAATACTTGGCCCATGATCACGTGGTCAACTTCGTTCGGCGAGACGCCGGCACGCTCTAGGGCGGCCTTGATTGCAATACTGCCAAGATCGGCGGCGCTGAAGGAGGCGAGTGCTCCGCTCATCTTGCCAATCGGCGTACGGGCTCCAGCGACGATGTATGAACCGGCCATGATGGACTCTCTTTCGTAAGGCGTTCTTGGGTGACGCAATTGTCAGATCCCTATTGTGTCGCCAAAGTGCCCCCAGAACCTACTCCTGAGTAACATCAGCGCATGGAAAAAATCCTTGACGCCATCATGAGCGGTGCCGACAGCGCGACTATCGGAGCCCTCAGCATTCCCGACAATTACCGAGCCGCCCATATTTTGGCGACTGAAGCCACCATGTGGGAGGGCGTGCCTTCCGAAAAGAAAGACCCGCGTCAAAGCGTGCACGTGGGCAATGTCGCCACGCCCGAACTGGCGCCAGACGAGGTCTACGTCGCAGTGATGGCGAGCAGCATCAACTTCAACACGGTGTGGTCAAGCATTTTTGAACCAGTCTCAACTTTCGGCCCAATGAAGCGCCTCTCGCGTGAAAGCGAATGGGCCAAGCGCCACGATCAGCCGTATCAAGTGCTTGGTAGTGACGCATCAGGTGTTGTTGTCAAAGTCGGTTCGGCTGTTCGCATGTGGAAGCCGGGCGATCACGTGACTGTGCATTGCAATCATGTTGACGATCAAGACAACACCGCACACAACGATTCGATGATGGCTGCAAACCAGCGCATCTGGGGATACGAAACCAACTTTGGTGGTCTCGCCGATTTGTCAATTGTGAAAGCCAATCAACTCATGCCCAAACCTGCGCACCTCACGTGGGAAGAAGCAGCAGTGAACGCCTTGTGTAACTCCACGAGTTATCGCATGTTGGTGAGCCGCAACGGTGCAGCAATGAAACAAGGCGATGTCGTGTTGATCTGGGGAGCAACAGGCGGCATCGGTGCCTATGCAACTCAATATGTGTTGAACGGAGGCGGCATTCCGGTGTGTGTCGTGAGTAGCGACGAAAAGGCGCAAATCTTGCGCGACATGGGTGTTGAACACATCATCAATCGCAAGACCGCGAATTATAAGTTCTGGAAAGATGAACACACTCACGATGAGACTGAATGGCGTCGCCTCGGAACCGACATTCGTGATCTCGCCGGCGAAGACCCCGACATCGTTTTTGAACACCCGGGTCGCTCAACTTTTGCAGCGTCGATTTATGTCGCCAAGCGTGGTGGCACTGTTGTGACCTGTGCAGCCACCAGTGGTTTCATGATGGAGTTCGACAACCGCCACTTCTGGATGCGACTCAAGAATCTGGTCGGCAGCCACTTCGCTAACTACCAAGAAGCATGGCAAGCCAACCGCCT
>JBIKYT010000113.1:0-4763 GCA_044355095.1 Ilumatobacteraceae bacterium | reverse complement strand
CGTTGGCCTGAGTTGCGGCGTCAGCAAGAGCTGCTGCAACATCTCCACCTTGCAACACTGTTGCGATTGCTCGAGCACTCAACGTACGAATCTCGCGTTGCGGTCCAAGAATTGCACCAAGACTTGCCGGTGTATCAGCAACCTGCAACAACTGATCGTAGGCAACCTTGAAACGCGGATCGCTGGTGTACTTCTCGGCAATGGCGCCAACTTCAAGTGCACTCGAACGCACCGGTACATAGCCAGTTGCTGCGGCCCAGGTCGACTGACTCTCTGCGCTGATGAGGAACGAGATGAAATCCCATACTGCTGCAGTCTTTGCTGGATCATCATGATTGACAATCCACAATGAAGCACCACCAACGATTGCCCCTGGTGCATCAGCATCGCCGGGGGCGGGCATCGGGCCAACACCAATATCGTCGGTAGTGATTCCAGGAATCAATCCGCCTTCAACAGTTGTTAACACGGTGCCGAGTGCAGCCGAAGTTGCAATTGTCATTGCCGCTGCCTTGTCGGGATCGGCCAACTTGAGCAATGCGTCTTGACCACTGGCATTGTCACCAACGTTGTAGGCGAGACCGTCGTTTACAAGGGTCTGAAGCTCGGTGAGCAAATCAATACCAACTTGGCTGTCAAAGTTGACCTTGGTCGAAGGCGCAGCGCGTCCGTTGTCGTTATCTGAAAACAATTCACCGAGTTTGGCGAACCACTGCTCTAAGAACCAGCCACCACCACTGTCGGCGCCAGTGTCAAGTGACAATCCATATCCTGCGGCTCCACTATCAACGATGGCTTGCGACATCGTGCGCAATTCGGCCATATTGGTCGGTGGCTTATTGGGGTCGAGACCAGCAGCTTCAAAAACCTTTTTGTTGTAGTACAACACTGGATCTGAAACGTTGAATGGCATTGACCACTGCACACCTTCAGTGAAGTACTGATTCAAAGCCTTTGGCAAGAAATCAGAAGTGTCGTAAGCGGCCGACTCGATACACGCACCGACCGGAACATTTGAATCAGTGTCGCCCATGACCTGTACGGCATATTCAGGTGCCTGCACCATTTCAGGGCGACTGTCTTGGCTGCTCTGCAGATACTTGTCGAGTGTTTGTTCGTAGCCACCTTGGTTTTCGAGTGACACTTTGACCTTGGTCTGCGAGGCGTTGTACTCATCAGTCAATGCAGTGAGCGAATCTTCAAGATCGCCGTTCATGCCGTGCCAGAAAGTGACGTCGACGGTCTCGGTGACTGAATCAAGTGCCGTTGTGTCACATGGGGGCAATGATGCCAATGGTGTTGCGACAGTGGTGGGTGCTGCTGTTGGTGCACTGCTATCGCCAGTTGCGGGGGCTTCGGTGCTACCGGAGTCGATGATGGAACTGCTTTCACCACCTCCACATGAGGCAAACAACAATGCACTTGCGGTCATGCCAGCAAGTAATAGACGGGATTTATTGGGGGTTTTCATTTCATCCTTTCACTGCGCCGGCGGTGAGCCCACGCACTAATTGTTTTTGGAATACAACTAAGACAATCAAAATCGGGACTGCGGCGATGATCGTTCCGGCCATGATCAAGTTTGGCTTGTCGAGGTCGGACGATGCCAAGAGTCTTAAGCCTGTTTGTAAGGTATTCATGTCATCTTCGGTGGTGATGAGTGACGGCCACAAGTACTGATTCCAACTTGATAAGAACGAGAAGAGTCCGAGTGCTCCCAAAGTTGGGCGCACTAATGGAATGGCGACTTCTTTCATGAAGCCCCAATGACCCAAGCCATCCATTTGTGCAGCCTCACGCAGGTCTGGCGGAATCTGCATGAAAACTTGGCGGAGCAAGAAGGTTCCGAATGCTGTCGCAACAAATGGAATGGTTAAACCTTGGAATGAGTTCAGCCATCCGAGTGAATCAATGGTTCGACGGTTGACAACCAAGGTGACTTCGAGTGGAACCAACATGGTTGACAAGAAGATGCCGAAAACCAAACGCTTCATCGGAAACTTCAGAAATGAAAACGCATAAGCAGAAGCAATTGATGTCACCAACTGAACCGACGTCACAATGAACGCCACGACCGTCGTATTCATCAAGTAACGACCGAGCCGACCCTGGGTCCAGGCATCCTTGAGAACATCGAGAGTAAATGCATCTGGCACAAGCGGATTATCAAGAACCTTGTTGCCTGGTTTCAAAGCGGCGATAACGGTTGTGTAGACAGGGAACAAAATAAACAATGCGACGACAATCAACATTGAATAGCGGGCCAACGAGCGCCAGCCCTTGGGTGCAGTATCAAGAGCCATAGTGCACTCTCTTTCCGAAACCACGGAACTGCAATGCCGACAGTGCGAGCAAGATCACAAACAACAACACTGCGACCGCAGCCTGTAAACCATCGTTGTTCTTGATGATTGAACTACTTCCGTAAATGAGGTAGGTCACAGTTGTCGTTGAGTCTTGGGGGATTGGTCCACCATTGGTCAGCAAGTCCATTTCGCCGTACGCCTGAAATGCGCGCGAAGTTAAAACAACCGTGGTGAATAAGAGCGTGGGTGAGATGAGTGGCAACGTGATGTTGGTGAAGCGCATCCATCCACCAGCACCGTCAACATAAGCACTTTCGTGCATTTCTTTCGGAACACTTTGCAAGCCAGCCGTCACCAAAATAAATGTGAATCCGAGGTTGGCCCAAATCGATGAGATGCCAACCGACCACAAGGCTGTGCCTGGATCTTTCAGTAATCCGGGCTCTTTAATGACGGGGAAGATGTCGCGCAACCAGCCCAAGTTGGCCAACACGCCAACGGAAGGTTGTAACAAGAACAACCACATCAAAGAAGCAACAGCAACTGATGTGGCAATAGTGCTGCTGAAGATCGTGCGAAAGAAACGCATGCAGCGTAGTTGCTTGTCGGCGAGCACCGCAAGACCAACACCAAGCGCCAGGCCAATCGGCACCGTAATCAAGGCAAACTTCACTGTGACCCACAGTGCATGTTGAAACTGATCGCTCTTAATGACGGTCGTGTATTGACCCCAACCCACCGACTTGCAATTCTTTCCTTGCACGTCGCATGTCTGTTGTCCGAGCCACACTGCTTTACCCAGTGGATACAAAACAAAAGTGAGCAGCACAAGAAGCGACGGCCCGAGCATGGCAAATGCCAAAGGAATATCGCGCAAGCGACGTGTCTTGATAGCCATCAAGAAATCCTGAGGCCTGTCTCGACGTTGAAACGATGGCGATGGTTTTCGTCTGCAGTCAAAAACACCGATGACCCGTTGCTCGGAACTTCGGTGCCAGCCGGCAAACGAACAATCGCGCGATGCTCGGCATCGATGGTGCATACAACTTGAATCTCGTGACCCAAATGTTCGACGAGCGCAACCGTTGCCGCAACACCCGATGATGTGAAGTGCGTGTGCTCGGGGCGAGCACCGACAACATGATCGGCCGCTTCAACACTTCCGGCCGGAAAAATATTCATAGGCGGCGTGCCGATGAATTGCGCTACGAACACCGATGCGGGCTTGTCGTAAACATCTTTTGGCGAACCGACTTGTTCGATGATCCCGTCACGCATGACTGCAATACGGTTGCCCATCGTCATTGCTTCAACTTGATCGTGGGTGACGTAGACGAATGTTGCATTGAGTCGATGATGTAATGCGACAAGTTCGGCACGAGTCTCGGCGCGTAACTTGGCATCGAGGTTCGACAACGGCTCATCCATGCAGAACACAGCAGGCTGACGCACGATGGCGCGAGCCAGTGCAACGCGTTGACGTTGGCCACCCGACAAGGCGCCAGGTCGTCGTTCAAGATAAGGAGTGAGCCCTAATACTTCAGCGGCTTGTTTGGCAGCCTCGGCACGTTCGGCTTTATTGACTCCGCGAACCTTCAGCGGAAATTCAATATTTGCTTGCACCGACTTATGTGGGTACAAGGCGTAACTCTGAAAGACCATCGAGACATCGCGATCTTTAGGTTCGACATCATTGACCATGGTGTCGCCTATCCACACTTCACCAGCGGTTGGGTCTTCGAGCCCAGCGATCGTTCGCAGCAAAGTTGATTTGCCGCAACCCGAAGGGCCGAGAAGGATCATGAAGTCGCGGTCGGCAATGTCTAACGAAACATTGTCGACGGCTTTGACGTCTCCGAAGTGCTTGGATACGCCGACGAGTCGGATGGATGCCACAGGTGCATCGTATTGCATCACACGCGACTAGCGAACCGAGGCACTCGGTTACTCATTAATAATTTCTATTAGTTACCTTTGGTCCACCAAAAGTTTCTTTAAGCCTCGCACGACGTGAGGTCTGGCCCAAGAACGATGTTGCCTGCGAAGTGTTCTTTCGCTAGCCCGATCCAGTCGTCTTCTTGTCCTGGCTGAACCGCTGGTACACAATGCGTCAACATCAAGGTCTTCACATTGTTGCGGGCTGCGGTTTGGCCGGCCTGTGAAACAGTGCTGTGATAATCGAGAATGTCCAAGAACCGCTGACTGTTTGGCAAAAGCGTCGCGAGTTGCTTGACCATGTCGTCGCGAATGACGGTCTGCACGTAGATGTCGGCATTGAGACACAGATCATCAAGTCCGGCACACGGAATGGTGTCTCCGGCAAGTGCAGCAACTTTGCCGTCGTGCTCGATTCGGAAACCGATGCTGGGGTCAACGGGGCGGTGATCGGTTGCGTGAGTCGACACCGATACTTCGCCGATATTGAAAGTTTCGCCGGGGCCAACTTCGACAACGTCA
>JBIKYT010000112.1:0-4769 GCA_044355095.1 Ilumatobacteraceae bacterium | reverse complement strand
TTGTGACCTGTGCAGCCACCAGTGGTTTCATGATGGAGTTCGACAACCGCCACTTCTGGATGCGACTCAAGAATCTGGTCGGCAGCCACTTCGCTAACTACCAAGAAGCATGGCAAGCCAACCGCCTGTTGGCCAAGGGCATGATTCATCCGGTTCTCAGCCAGACCTTTGACTTGAACCATGTGGGTGAAGCTGCGTACCAAGTGCATAACAACATGCACGAAGGCAAGCTCGGCGTCTTGTGTTTGGCTCCAGAAGCAGGACTCGGTATCACCGATCCCGCGTTCCGCGCCAAAGTTGGCGAAGCCAATATCACCCGATTCCAGCGCGCCTGATCATTCGTGGCATTCTGTTGACATGATTCTCACCGAAATCGATCACATCGCCATTGCTGTTAAAGACCTTGAGGCCGCCATTGATTATTACAAGCGGGCCTTTGGTGCCGAAGTAGATCATCGCGAAATCGTTGAAAGCGATGGCGTTGAAGAAGCGTTGTTGAAGGTCGCCGAAAGCTACATACAACTGTTAACGCCAACTCGGCCCGACAGTCCCGTTGCAAAAGCGATTGAAAAGCGCGGCGAAGGTCTTCACCACATTGGATACCGAGTTGCCGATTGTGGCGTGGCGTTAAATGCAATGTTGGCCGCTGGTGCAACGGCGATTGACAAGGCACCTCGTCCAGGTAGCCGTGGAACCACTGTTGCGTTCATCCACCCCAAGGGCAGTTTCGGAACTTTGATCGAACTCGTTCAGGAGTAACAATCAGTCGGCTTGAAGTAACAAGCCTTTGAGGTATTCCGATTCGGGGAAGTGCAAGTGCACCGGGTGGTCAACAGGCTGACCAAGTCGGCGAATAATTCGTAGATCACGCTTTGCATCAACAGCAGCGCCGGCGACAACTTTCTGGAACAGATCAGGGTCCATTGATTGCGAACACGAGAACGTCATCAACTTGCCGCCAGGTGCGAGCAACTTGATACCAACCAAGTTGATGTCCTTGTACTTACGCGTGGCGCGTTCAATGTGCTTTGCGCTTGCCGAATACTTCGGTGGGTCAAGAATGATCAAGTCGAACTCGGCACGGCGATCGCGCATACGACGAAGGACTTCAAAGGCGTCGCCTTCAATGACTTCACCAACATCAACGCCGTTCAGTTCGGCATTCTGTTTTGCCAATTCAAGTGCCGGACCAGATGATTCAACGGTTGTCACTGATGCGGCGCCATTCTTGGCCGCAACAATTCCGAACGAACCGGTGTAACCAAACACATTCAGCACCCGAAGTCCGGGAGCGAGTGAGGCTACTAACTTTCGCGAATCACGTTGGTCAATATAGAAACCGGTCTTGTGTCCTTCTTCAACATTGACGATGTACTTCTCGTTGCCTTCGATGGCGTAAATCTTTGCGGGCAAAACACCAGCAGCAAGTCCGTTGCGGGGTGTGAGTCCTTCGCGTTCACGATCGGCGCCTTCGCTGCGCTCATACACACACGTGATTCCTTCAACCTTCATGAGAGTAGAAACCACGGCATCGCGCCAACGTTCAATACCGACGCTATTGATTTCCATCACTGCCACTTCGCCGTAGCGATCGACGGTTAAACCCGGCAAGCCATCAGCATCACCAAAGATCAAGCGACATGTATGAGTGAGCTCAGGGTCGGCGTTTCGTTGCGCAACTGCTTTGTTGATTGTCTCGGCAATAAAGCCGGCGGTGATTTCAACATTGGGGTCGAATGACCACACGCGAGCGCGGAGAGCCGAGAACGGACTGTATGAAGCGGTAGCGAGTTCGGTTCCGTTGGCCGCAATGATGCGAATCGTGTCGCCTGGTTGCGGATCACCATCAATCTTGGCGACGGCACCACTGAGAATCCATGGGTGACCGCGTTTCATACTGCGATCGCGATCGGCTTTGAGATGCAGTGAGGCTGAAGGTTCGATTGTCATTGCCTAGAGGGTACGACCTGAAAGAGCCTTGACGCGTTCTTGACAATACGGATGTTTAGCCGAGCGTGCCTGTGCCGATACCTAAGGCGTCAATCACAGTCGTCAATTGAAAGGAAAAACATGAATATCAACAAAGAAACAATGCAGGCCCGCCGAGATAAGGGATTCACGCTCGTTGAATTACTCATCGTGGTCGTGATCTTGGGAATTCTCGCAACCGTCACCGTGTTCGCCGTCCGTGGCATCACCGACAAGGGTCAAGAGAGCGCCTGCGATACCGACATGCGAGTCATGGAGACCGCCGTCGAAACGTGGTACGCCGATCAGTCCGCAGGAACCGCTGGTGATCCCACTGAAGCTGGTTTGGTGACTGCTCAGTTCCTCCGTGCCGAATCAACCTTGTACGACGTGGGCACTGCTGGTGCAGTTGAGCCACAAGTCGGTGGAGCTTGCGCCGCCTAGTTCAGGCCCAGACGAGTAAACAAAAAGGCCGGCCCGCAAGGGCCGGCCTTTTCGTTGATGCTAAGTCGATTAAGTGTTAACGAGTTGGGCGCGCTGGGTGGCGATCTGGGTAACAACTTCTTTGGGATATGCACTCTGGCTACAGGCATCGGCTTGAGAGATATGGCCGGCAACGACCAACCGCGCCAAATCCATTTCAAGAGTTTGCATTCCCTCGGCCTGACCAGTGCTGATGACGTTACGCATCTGTCGGGTTTTGCCTTCACGCAAGAGGTTGCGCACCGCATCATTGACCATCAGTGCCTCGTAGGCAGCGACACGGCCGCCATGTTCGGACGCAATGAGGCGTTGGCTGATGATTCCTTGTAGCGAACCAGCGAGTTGAATCTGAATTTGGTCACGGCGCTCGGCCGGGAAGACATCGACGATGCGGTCAAGCGCTTGCGAAGCATCGTTGGTGTGCAATGTTGCGAAAACAAGGTGACCAGTTTCAGCAAGCGTGAGGGTGATGGCAATTGATTCAAGATCGCGCATTTCGCCGAGCAAGATCACATCAGGATCTTCGCGCAGCGCAGATCGCAATCCATCTTCGAATGTGTTGACATCAGTGCCAACTTCACGTTGGTTGACTAATGATTTTTTGTGAGTATGGACGAATTCAACTGGATCTTCGATTGTCAAGATATGGCAAGCCCGATCACGATTGATCTGGTCAATCATGGCAGCCAATGTGGTGCTCTTGCCCGAACCAGTCGGCCCAACGACTAGCACCAATCCGAACGGAGCGTTCAGCAACTTTGAACACGCCGCAGGAGCACCGAGTTCTTCAAGAGGGCTGATGCGATGGGGCACAACGCGAAGTGCGAGAGCCATGCAACCCCGTTGACGAAATGCGTTGGCACGAAAGCGACCAACGCCGTTGATGCCGAAAGAAAAGTCAACCTGGTGGTTGTGGGCAAACTCCTTGGCCTTCCCATCATCAAAGAGACTGCCGATCATGCGTTCTAATTCAGTGGCGTTGAGTTCGGTTGTACCTTCAATCGGAATGAGATCACCACTTTGACGCACCATGGGCGGTCGACCCAATGTGAGATGTAAGTCGGAGGCCGAGATACTGACAGTTACTCTCAAGAGTCTGTCGAGTTCTGGATCAATGGTGAGTTGAGTAAACGAAGTCATCGCTAGTGTGCTTTGTTAATGATTTGTGCGAACGGGATCGACTTTGCGACGCCGGTGTTGTGGGTTGCCCTTGTCATGGGTCTGTTGATCGGTTCGTTCTTGACGGTTGTTATTGATCGAGTGCCTCGTGGCGCATCGGTGGTTCAACCTGGATCGGCATGTGGCTCTTGCGGACTTGAACTTGGTCCACTTGATTTGGTGCCGGTCATGTCGTGGTTGGCATTGCGAGGAAAATGTCGCAAGTGTCGTCAACCCATCGGAATCGAACCGATCATCGTCGAAATAGTGACTGCCACTTTGTTCGTTTTGATGGCTATCCATTTTGAGCGCAGTGTTTTGGTTGCAGCATTTTGTGTGTTCGCTGCTGGCTTGACGGGTTTGACTGTCATTGACCTGAAGACTCAACGTTTGCCTCGTGAGGTGTCGTACACCGTGATGGCCTTGGGAGCACCGCTTTTGGTGATTGCCGCGTTGATTGACAATGAACCCCGACGTATCTACATGGCCTTGATCGGAGCAACTATTTCGGTTGCCGTGATGGGCGCCCTGTACATGGCGAGTCGTGGGGGTCTCGGTGACGGTGATGTGCGACTCAGTCCGTTGCTCGGAATGTACTTGGGATGGTTGAATCCAGGTCTTGCAATGGTTGGTTTGTTCTACGGTTTCATTCTTGGTGCGGTCATCGGAGTCGTGATGATGATCGTTGGCAAGGCTGGACGACGTACGCAATTGCCGTTTGGTCCGTTCTTGGCTGCCGGATCGATCGTGGCAATTTTCTACGGACAAAATCTCATTGACTTGGTGTTGGGACACTGAACTCAACGAGTCCATCACGCACCTTCTTTCACTCCACCAAGTACTCCGTACATCGCTGACACGAGTGCAACGGCGACGAAACCGACCATGAGACCAACACCGATAATCATGATGGGCTCAAACATGGTGGTGAAGCGTTTGATACGCACTTCAAGTTCGGAGTCAAAGTATTCACTTGCGGCGGCGAGTTGTTCGTCAAGAGTTCCGGTTTCTTCGCCAACTTTGAACATCTGTCTGGCGGCACCAGGGAAGAGATTGGTTGCCGCGAGTGGACCAGAAAAACCTGACCCACGGAGCATTTCTTCACGCGCAACTTCAAGCCGTTCGCGATAGACCGAGTTGGCAGTCGCTTCAGTAGTTGT
>JBIKYT010000047.1:0-16322 GCA_044355095.1 Ilumatobacteraceae bacterium | reverse complement strand
TTGCAGTGCGATCCCATGCAGCTGCATCGATCATGCCTGCGCCACCGGCCGACGGCCAGATGAGCTTGTTGACTTCATTCATCTGCCACAACTGGTGTGAAGCACCCAACTTGGAACCCTTTGCAACGATCAAGTCAGCACATGCCTTGACGTACTCGCGGCAGTATGACCAACCCTGGATTGAAGCTGCAACGAACTTCACTGCGGTTGCACGGTATGCCTCGTCAGCAAGACGCTCGCCTGAAGCCCAGATGGCGTCTTGCAACATGCCGACGCCTTCTTCTTCATAGCTCACGACGTTGAAGTCATCGGCGGTGTACAGCTCGCCGGTCTCTGGGTTAACAGCTTCCAGAACCTGTGCGTATTCGTTGTAGGTCATTGCTTCAGCGGCATCAATGTCACCAGCAAGCAAAGCAGCCATGTCGAACTGCTGTTGAACAAGCGTGACGTCAGCAGCTGGGTCAAGACCGGCCTTGGTCAAGGCAGCGAAGATTTCAAATTCGTTACCGAAGCCCCAGTTACCGATGTTCTTGCCAGCAAAGTCTGCAGGCGACGTGATTCCCTTGTCCTTGAACGACACCTGCAAGGTGCCTGAACGCTGGAAGATCTGTGCGATGTTCACGATGTCCGCACCAGCTTCGCGACTTGCGAGAGCCTTCGGAACCCATGACAAAGCAAAGTCAACTGCGCCGTCAGCGAGCTGCTGTTGCGGCACGATGTCAACGCCACCTTCCAAGATGCTCACGTCGAGACACTGAGCTTCGTAGAAGCCCTGATCGATTGCTGCGAAGTAGCCAGCGAACTGCGCCTGAGTAAACCACTGCAACTGCAACTTGACCGGAGTCAATTCTGCACATTCGGTGGCGCTTGGATTAAAAGTGTCCGCGGCTTCATCATCTCCGCCACAGGCCACAGCGACCAGCGACATAGCGACAACGCCAGCTGCCAATTTCCAACCTTTGTTCCTTCTCATTGTTTTTCTCCTCCCCTTGGGCGTGTGCCCGCGGATTTTTGACACCACAATAGGTCATTGAACGCTGTCATTTTGACAAGATCAGCGACCCTCTCTGGTGCGTTTGGCGCGGCCACCCGGTGTGGCCACACCCTCCAGCAAGCTGGAGATCACATAGAACGCCAGTCCCAAGAGGCATGCACCAAGTACATACGCCCATGCGACTGCATTCTTCGAATTTGCAATATTGCTTGTAATGCGACTGCCGAGTCCGTTCTGCGAACCGCCGAAATACTCACTGACGAACGCCGTAATGACCGAGGCCGGAGCCGAAATCTTGAGTGCAGTAAACAAATAGGGAACTGCATTCGGGATTCGAACCTTACGCAATATCTGTGTGTCGCTCGCCGCATACGACTTCATCAACTCAACATGCGTCGGGCTGACTTGAGTGAGACCTTTGGCCACATTGACCAGAACGATGAAGTAGACCACCAAGGTCACCATGATTCGACGTGGCACTTCACTCGTGATGGCAAACATGTTGTTGAGAACGGCGACCAAAACGAAAATCGGAATCGCATTCAAGGCAATTGCCAGTGGCGTGATGAGGTTATTCAAAAACCTGAAACGGCTCAACACAAAACTCATCGCCATTCCAAGGAACGCACCAAGAAGTAAACCAATCAACGCGTTCGTCCCCGAAACTTTGGCTGCTCCCCAAACGAGGTCAATGTTCTCGGTGAACTTCTGCCAGATCTTTGATGGCGGTGCCAAGAAATATGGTTTGAGATTGAAGGCCTTCACCGCAAGTTCCCAAACGGCCAGAAACGCCAGGCCAAAAACGGCAGGCGGCACAACCGAGCGGACGATGGATGAAGAGCGTGAACTCATCGGTCTTCAATTCCTCGCACGTGATCAGACATTTCAACGCCACGTAATGCTTCGCGGACTGCGGTGATTCCCTTGAAGAACGCCGAGTTATCGCGCGTTGCGTCAGTGCGCTCACCTTCAATACTTACGTCAACTATTTCTGTGACGCGACCAGGTCGGGGTGACATCACAACTACACGATTCGACAAGTACACCGCTTCGGGAATTGAGTGAGTCACGAAAACGACCGTGGTTACTGATGCACGGCAAATTGACAGAAGTTCGCTTTGCATATGCTCACGCGTCATTTCATCAAGCGCACCAAAAGGTTCGTCCATCAACAGCAACGACGGGTGCACTGCGAGCGCTCGAGCAATGGCGACACGCTGTTGCATTCCGCCCGATAGCTGCCACGGAAAATGATTGGCAAAATCGGACAGCTTGACAAGCTCAAGCATTTCAAGCGCACGCTCGTGACGCTTCGCCTTATCCCAGCCCTTGAGTTCAAGGGGCAGTTCAATATTTTTTGCAACAGTGCGCCACTCAAAAAGACCCGATTGCTGAAAAGCCATTCCATAGTCCTGATCGAGTCGAGCCTGCTTGGCTGACTTGTCATTCACCACAAGTTGACCCGATGTTGGCTCAATGAGATTGGCAATCAGACGGAGAAGAGTTGACTTTCCACAACCGGACGGACCGATCAAAGATACGAACTCGCCGGAAGCGATTGACAAGTTGATATCAGTCAATGCATCAACCTGATTACTTGAACCAAGGTTAAAAGCCTTGGAAATATTGGTGATTTCAACCGCGCTCATGCGGAGGCCTCCTTGGGGCGATTGCGCATCATATACATGTCAGCCAAGGTCACAAACCCTGACATTGCAAGTCCGAGTGCTGCAGCACCGAACACTGCTGTGAAAACCTTCGCTGGATCTGCGGTCGCTTCACGGGCGTACTCAATGATGAGTCGCCCAATACCACCTTTGAGACCAGTTGAAATTTCTGCGACAACAACACCGATGACTGAAGCCGAAGCTGCCAATTTCAGTGATGGAACGATGAACGGGATCGCCGCAGGGAAACGCAACTTACGGAGCGTCTGCCACCACGATGCGGCATAACTGTCCATCAATTCGAGTGATGCCGATGGTGCCGACGTGAGACCTTTCAAGGCTCCAACAGCAACCGGGAAGAACGCCAAAAAAGCACCAAGCACTGCAGCCGACAGCCAACGAGGCCATGTCCAACCCGCGATACTCAACTTGCCACCCCATGACACAACGAGCGGCGCCAAAGCAATCAACGGAACTGTTTGCGACACCACGAGGTAGGGCAGAATTCCGCGCTCAGCGATCTTGAATCGAGCCATCAGAATTGACAGACCCAATCCTAAAGTTGAGCCGATCGCGAAACCGACGAGCGCTAATCGGAACGAAAACCACGCACCCGCCAAAACAACAGACCAGATTTTGCGATCTGAACCACGCAGTTCGGGGCGGTTGTAACGGGTCAGCATGTCCCACACATGTGGCATTGCGTTGTTATTTGAACGCGGCAAAAGCTTCCATCCAAAAATCTTGCCACCGGCTTCTGGGCCAACCACTTTGTACAGTTCCCAGGCCGCTGCCACAAACAACAACGAGGCAACGAAAAGAATTGCACGGCGAATCCGTCGTGCCGTCTCACCCGTCTTCTTTGTTGTCGTCAGAGTTGTCATGATTTTTCGTTATTCAACTTTTCGCCAAAATTTGCTCGGCGATTGCGGGAATGACTTTTTCACCATACGCCCGCAATGTTTCGTCTTTGGCATCATGTTGTAAATAGACGGAGAACTGATCGACACCCATGTCACGCAATTCGTTTAAACGCTTCACGTGAACCTCGACGGGTCCGACGATACAGAAACGGTCAATGATCTCGTCGGGGACGAAATTGGTATGACTATTGCCGGCCTTGCCGTGCTCGTTGTAGTCGTAGCCCTGACGACCCTTGATGTAATCGGTTAACGCCTTAGGCACTGGCGCAGAATCGCCGTATCGCTCAACAATGTCGGCGACGTGGTTACCCACCATGCCACCGAACCAGCGACACTGCTCGAGGCCATGGGCCATGCCTGCTTCACTTCCATCGGTGACATAAGCCGGCGCCGCGACACAAATCTTGACACTCTTCGGGTCGCGACCTGCTGCCGCAGCTGCATCACGAACTGCTTTGATTGTCCATTCCGTAATGCTCGGATCGGCAAGCTGCAAAATGAATCCGTCGCCCACTTCGCCCGTTAACGCCAATGCCTTTGGCCCGTAAGCCGCAACCCATACTTCGGCGCGCGACTTACCCGCCCACGGCAAACGAAGTTCGGAATCTTTATAATTCACCGAACGGCCATTGGCAAGTTCGCGAATGACATGAATGCTTTCGCGCAATGTCGCCAGAGTTGTTGGCTTTCCGTTGGTGACTCGTACTGCTGAGTCACCTCGACCGATACCAATGACTGTGCGGTTGCCATACATCTCGTTCAGAGTTGCAAACAAACTTGCAGTCACGGTCCAATCACGTGTCGCCGGATTGGTCACCATCGGACCGACAATGACATTGCGGGTCTCTGCCAAAATCTGCGCAAAGATCGGAAACGGTTCTTGCCACAAGATGTGACTGTCAAAAGCCCACACATATGTGAAGCCGTAGGACTCAGCTTTTTTTGCTAAATCGATGACTCGCGCGCTGGGCGGAGTTGTTTGTAGTACGACACCGAGTTCCATTTTGTGAATTACCTGTTCTGCGGAAAGCCGAGATCGACTTTGCTGGTTCGAGGGTCGGGCCAACGTGAAGTAACAACTTTGCTTCGGGTGTAGAACTGGATTCCGTCTGGACCATACATGTGCAAGTCACCAAACAAACTGGCCTTCCAACCACCAAATGAGTAGTACGAAACTGGCACAGGAATCGGCACATTGATTCCGACCATTCCGACATTCACATCAAACTGGAATTGACGAGCAACGCCACCATCACGAGTGAAGATGGCTGTTCCGTTACCGAACTGGTTGTCGTTGATGAGTTGCAAACCTTCTTCGTACGACTTCACTCGAACAACGGTAAGCACCGGTCCAAAAATTTCGTCGTCGTAACACTTCATGCCGGGCTTGGCGTGATCAATCAAACTTGGCTTCAAGAAGAAGCCGTCGACGGGCGCTCCTTCGCGCCCGTCGACGACTACTTTTGCTCCTTCGCCAGCGGCTCCTGCGACGTAACTTGCGACCTTGTCGCGATGTTCGCCAGTGATCAATGGCCCCATTTCACTTGATGGGTCACTTCCGTTACCAACAACAACATTGGGGATGCGGCTTTGCACTTTGCTTACGAGATCGTCGGCGATGGTGTCGACTGCCAAGACGACCGAAATCGCCATACAGCGTTCGCCAGCCGATCCATAAGCAGCACTCACCAAAGCGTCAGCAGCCATGTCGAGATCTGCATCAGGCAAAACCAACATGTGATTCTTAGCGCCACCCAAGGCTTGAACACGCTTACCGTTCTTCGTACCAGTTTCGTAGATATATCGAGCGATGGGCGTTGAACCAACAAAGCTCACTGCCGCAATATCGGGATGATTGAGCAAACGATCAACGGCAACCTTGTCACCGTGAACAACATTGAAAACACCATCAGGAAGTCCGGCCTGCTTGAGCAATTCAGCAATCAACATTGCTGCTGATGGATCCTTTTCAGAAGGCTTCAAAATAAAGGTGTTTCCACATGCAACTGCATTAGCAAACATCCACATTGGGACCATCGCCGGGAAGTTGAATGGCGTGATGCCGGCAACAACACCGAGTGGCTGACGAATGTTGTACACGTCAACACCTGCTGATGCTTGTTCTGAGTAACCACCCTTGAGAAGGTTCGGGATGCCGCACGCGTACTCGATGTTTTCGAGGCCACGAGCAAGTTCGCCCAACGCGTCGGCAGTTACTTTGCCGTGCTCTTTGGTGAGCAACGCCGCAATTTCTTTGCGATTAGCCGACACCAACTCGCGCATGTTGAACATGATTTCGGCGCGACGCGACAAGTTCGTTGCGCGCCAAGCAGGCAAAGCTGCCTTAGCGTTTGCGACTGCCTTGTCAACTTCGGAGACATCAGCAAAAGCAACAGTGCCTTGTACCTGACCGGTTGCTGGATCAAAAATGTTTCCATTTCGTCCCGAGGTACTAGCGACGGTGTGTCCGTCGATCCAATGATCGATGCGGTACATGGGTAACTCCTTAGTGTGTAGGGGGGGGATTTCAGACGAGATATTGCGACAAGCCACGCTTGATGTACTTGCCATGACCCTTGCGGCCAACATATTGATCGTTATCAATGAGCACAGTTCCACGCGAGAACACGGTGTCAACTTTTCCGTCGATGACCCAACCTTCCCAGGCTGAGTGATCCATGTTCATGTGATGCTTGTCGTTGATACCAATCTTGGTCTTAGTGTTTGGGTCCCAAACAACAATGTCGGCGTCACTACCCGGAGCAATGATGCCCTTTTGTGGGTACATGCCAAACATGCGCGCGGGAGTCGTGCAACACGTTTCAACCCAACGCTCAAGCGTTAGTTCGCCAGCGACAACACCTTGATAAATCAATTCCATACGGTGTTCAACGCCACCGATTCCGTTCGGAATCTTGGAGAAGTCGCCGAGGCCAAGTTCTTTTTGATCTTTGAAACAGAAAGGACAGTGATCGGTGCTCACAACTGCGAGTTCGTTCATACGCAGACCCTTCCACAAGTCACCTTGGTGACCGTGGCCCATTTGGCCAACGAAGTGCGGGTCGTTATCGCGTGAACGTACCGGCGTACTGCAGACCCACTTCGAACCTTCAAATCCGGGTTGACCAAGAGTTTCTTCGAGAGTCATCCACAAATACTGTGGGCAGGTCTCGGCGAAGACGTTGCGGCCATGGTGACGAGCGGCAGCTACTTCATTAAGCGCGTCACCCGCTGACATATGCACGATGTACAGCGGTACGTTGCCGGCAACTTGCGACAAAACAATGGCCCGGTGAGTGGCTTCGGCTTCAAGAGGTGATGGACGCGTAAATGAGTGGTAGCGAGGATCAGTATCGCCAAGTGCCAATGCCTGTTGCACCAAAACATCAATAGCTGGGCCGTTTTCGGCATGCATCATGATCATTGCGCCACACTCGGCAGCGGTCTGCATGGCTTTCAGAATTTGTCCGTCATCGCTGTAGAAAACTCCGGGGTACGCCATGAACAGTTTGAAACTGCTGATGCCTTCATGCTCGGTGAGGTACTTCATGTCTTTCAAAGACTGATCGTCAACGCCACCGATGATTTGGTGGAATGCGTAGTCAATTGCGCATTCGCCGGTTGCTTTGCGGTGCCATTCGGCAAGTCCGTCAAAAACATTTTCACCATAACGCTGAACAGCCATGTCAACAATCGTTGTCACTCCGCCCCAAGCGGCTGCACGCGATCCGGTTTCAAAAGTGTCTGACGCAAAAGTTCCACCGAATGGAAGTTCCATGTGAGTGTGCACATCAACGCCACCAGGAATCACATATTTGCCCTTGGCATCAATGACTTTGTCGCAACCTTGCTCGGATGATTCGAACCATCCCGGAGCACCGACTGCAGCAATCTTTTCGCCATCGATCAACACGTCGTTGGCAATAACACCTGTTGGTGAAATGACTAATCCGTTCTTGATTAATACCTTGGCCATGATGCCCTCCTCATTTGCTGACTGAAACTGATATTTGCGACTTTCTACAACTTAACGATCACAATTCGGTGAGGTCGCCGTAAGCCTCGGGGCGACGATCGCGATAGAACGCCCAACGATCACGAACTTCACGCAACTTCTTCATATCAAGATCACGGACAATGAGTTCGGGCTTGTACGGGTCGCCTTGCGCGCCAACAAACTTTCCTTCAGGGTCAACGAAATAGCTCTGACCGTAGAAGTCGTTTTCGCCGAGTGGTTCGATTCCAACGCGGTTGATTGCACCGACGTAATAGATGTTGGCAACAGCGGCAGCTGGCTGTTCAACTTTCCAGATGTACTCGCTCAGTCCGCGGTGAGTTGCAGACGGGTTGAACACAATTTGTGCTCCGTTCAAACCAAGCGCACGCCAACCTTCGGGGAAATGGCGGTCGTAACAGATGTACACGCCTACTTTTCCAACTGCAGTGTCGAAAACTGGGTA
The DNA here is from genome assembly GCA_044355095.1 of Ilumatobacteraceae bacterium. Taxonomy (GTDB): domain Bacteria; phylum Actinomycetota; class Acidimicrobiia; order Acidimicrobiales; family Ilumatobacteraceae; genus Casp-actino8. The sequence continues at coordinate 8,278 of JBIKYT010000047.1, read as the reverse complement.
GCCACCATTGCCGGGCTTGAAGTAGAACTTCTCCCAGAAACCCTTGGTCTGCGGAATGTGTTGCTTGCGGTACTTGCCGAGGTACTTGCCATCGGCATCAATGACTGCAGCAGTGTTGTAGTACACCCCCGCCTGAGTGATTTCGTACATCGGCAACACGATGACCATGCCGGTTTCTTTAGCAATGCTTTGAAAACGCTGCGTCGTTGGTCCGTCGGGGATGTATTCGGTGTAGCTGTAGTACTCGGTTTCTTGGACCTGACAGAAGTACGGACCATAAAAGAGCTCTTGGAAACAAATGACTTGCGCGCCTTGTTTGGCAGCGTCGTGACAAGCAGCTTCATGCTTATCGATCATCGTGTCTTTTGCGCCGGTCCAGTCAGTCTGGAATATCGCGGCGCGAACGGTGTCTTGCGAACCTGTCATGTGTCTCCCCAATTCATTGAATGATCACACTTGAGCATCGATATTCGAATCGTTGACTCAAGCGCTTCACCTCAGGGTAATTGACACATGGCTATGTGAACAATGCCATTATTGTGACAGGACAATGCTTTTACGCTGACGAAACACGATTGACTGAACTCTGATGATCGCCGACACTTTGACTCTTGAGATCGCCAACGGTATTAACGATCGCAGTGCTCGCGGTATCGCAACAGCAATCGGTCGCATGATTTCGTCGGGCGAGTTGGTCATTGGTGCCCAGTTGCCCACCGTTCGCCAACTTTCGCGCCAACTAGGCGTTTCTCCCACCACTGTTGGCGAAGCTTGGCGATCACTCGCCGAGGTGGGTGCAATTGAGACTTTGGGCCGAAACGGTTCATTTGTTCGCCTTCCCACTGGTCCTGGTGGCCCTCGCCGCTATCGCCAAGTAGCGGCCGATAGCGATCATCGGGGTCATTTCGCACTTGATTTGTCGACTGGGACACCCGATTCGAGCCTTCTTCCCGACCTCAGAACCGCCTTGGCCCGGGTGAGCAGCCAGGCACTGACCAGCAGTTACCTCGATCACCCCGTTTTGCCGCAACTCGAAGAAGCTCTTCGCCACAGGTGGCCATTCGTTCCCGAGGAACTCACCGTTGTTGATGGAGCCATGGATGCCCTTGACCGCATTGCCCAAGTGGTGGTCCGTCTCGGTGATCGCGTGATCGTTGAACACCCGACCTTCCCGCCGTTGCTTGACCTGCTGGAAAAGATTGGCGCAGACGTCATTGGAGTTGAAGTTGACGCCCAAGGCATGAACGTTGAAGCTCTCACGGCTGCACTTGAACAAAAACCAACGGCATTGTTTTTACAACCACGCGCGCAAAATCCGACTGGTGTCACGATGTCTGCACAACGTGCGCAACACATTGCCAACGCAATTGTTGCATCAGGACATTCAGAATCAATCACGATCATTGAAGACGACCATGCCGGCGATATTGCCGTCGGTGAATTGAACAGCATCGGCAACCACTTGCCCACGCGAACTGTTCATATCCGTAGCTATTCAAAGAGCCACGGGCCCGACTTACGTCTTGCTGCAGTTGGCGGAGCCGGCGATGTTATTTCAGCCGCAGCAAATCGTCGGCTGCTCGGACCAGGTTGGAGCAGTCGCATTTTGCAAGCTGTGTTGCTTGAACTACTGGACGATCAAGCAACACTTGAATCACTGAGCCATGCTCGCGCCGAGTATGCGCGCCGCCGCCAAGAAGTTGTGCAAATCCTCAATGAACGCAACGTTTTTTCTACTGGAACCGACGGAATCAATTTGTGGGTTCTCGTCAGCGACGAAAGAAGTGCACTCATGACTTTGGCTGCCCAAGGAATTGGCGCAGCACCTGGAACACCGTTCTTAGTTAACGCTCATCCAGATTCAATGCGGCTGACTGTTGGTCTTTTGGGAGCCACATCCGATATCGAGGCGACCGCACAAGCAATTGCGTCAGCAGCAACGACTTCAGGAAGCGGCCGCCGCGGTCAACGCTAAACGAGTGGCTGCATAACGTGAACTAGTAGCCGCCACCAATTTTGCTGTGGTCCCACGACACGATGTTCTCAACTTCGATCTGAATTCCGAGACGCTTCTTTGCTTGCGCTTCCAAGAATGGAAGTGCTGCGTCACTGATTGCACCTTCGCCGTTGTACTTGAGTCCGACTGCTTTGCCAATGGCCAAGATCTTGTCGTAGTCCTCAATGATGGTGGCGGTTCCGACGATCTCGAGTCCCTTGAGTTCTTCGTACGCATCGCCACTTTCAATCAAACCGGTGATCTTGTTGTTGCGACGCAAGTTGACGATCTTTTGGCTCTTGCCGAAAGTCCAGAATGTGACTTTGCCGTCCATGACCTCGTACCACATGGCGACGAGATGCGGGTGGCCAGTCGGTCCGATCGAGGCGATATTGAGAATGGTCTGAGTTTCGAGGTAGGCCGCGATTTCGGCCTCGGTCATCGTGATGGAAGAGCGCTTATTTGCCATATGGCTTCCGACCCTAGTTCGCCATCCCCCTCCCCAATCCCCTTGGGCGCGATTCACCCCCGAAAACGGGGGTCTATTTCCCCAACTCTTGAACCTTGCCAGCACTTGGGGATTCTGACCACCGAAAACGGGGGGTTTTCGCGCCCAATAGGTGGGGTTGGGAGTGGTGAGGGTTCGACGGTGAGTCTGCGCTACCGTTGACACCGTGGCTGCAACACCTTCCCCCGATCTTCTCCTTGAGCCCCTTTCGCTTGAAGCCGACGCCTTTCCGGCCCGCACGCTCAGCGAATGGCTGACCACCTTCCATCTCGCCTCCGTCGTCCTTGATCCCTACACCAACGAAAGTTCGTGGATTCTCGCTACCGCGGCCCGCATCTTGCGAGCCTTTGGCGGTTCGGCCGCTCGCACCAATCTGATTGTCACCGCATCCGCCGACGAAACTCGCTCATTCCTCGGACCTTTGGCCAAGGAGTTCTTGGTGTTCACCGACCCCGACCGCGCCGCCGTGAAGTCTTTTGGCCTCACCACCTTGCCCGCATTTGTGTTCGTGCGCTCCGACGGAACCATCAACGCTGTTGCCGAAGGTTGGGATGCGGCCCAATGGCGCAAAGTGGCCAAAGCCATTGCCGACACCACAGCATGGACTGCTCCTTCAATTCCGGCATCCGGAGATCCCGTTTCATTTAGCGGCACTCCCGCACTTGGCTGATTCTGTTACCTGTCACCGACCTCCCCGTTGAAGACGTCATTGACGAACTTCGATCGGCATTAGCTCATCGTCTGACCGCAGTTCTTGTAGCTCCACCTGGCGCGGGAAAAACCACACTCATTCCTTTGCGGCTCATCAATGAAGAGTGGCTCAACGGTCAACGCATTGTCATGCTTGAACCGCGACGACTTGCCGCTCGTGCTGCGGCGCGACGACTCGCTTCGTTGATTGGTCAAGAACCAGGCGAACTTGTCGGTTATCAAACACGCGATGAACGACGTATTGGTCCGAACACTCGCATTGAAGTTGTCACTGAAGGAATTCTGACGCGTCGATTACAGAATGATCCTGAATTGCCCGGCATTGGTCTCGTGATCTTTGACGAGGTTCACGAACGCAACTTACCGACCGATGTTGGTCTTGCGCTTTGTCTTGATGCTCGCAAAAATTTGCGACCAGATTTACGAGTTCTCGCCATGTCGGCAACAGCCGACACCGATCGCTTTGCAAAACTGCTTGGCGACGGTGAGCCTGCACCAATTATCTCTAGTGCTGGCCGTCAACACCCCGTTGAAATTACTTGGGCGCCGGCCGGCAAACAACAAAGACTTGACGATGCAGTCGTTGACGTCACCATGCGCGCACTGCGTGAAAACGTTGGCGACATTCTTGTTTTTCTGCCGGGTATCGGCGAAATCAATCGCGTGCAACAAGCGCTTGAACGATCGGTTATGCCCGACACCGATGTGTATCCACTTGCCGGCGCGCTTTCATTGGCCGATCAAGATCGCGCTCTTGCACCATCGCCTGCAGGACGACGTCGCGTTGTGCTCAGTACCGATATCGCTGAAACAAGTTTGACTGTCAACGGCGTCAGCGTTGTCGTTGATGCTGGCCAAGCGCGCGTTCCGCGTTACGACCCGCGCACCGGCATGACACGACTCACAACAATTCCAACTTCTCGCGCATCAGCTGAACAACGTGCTGGCCGTGCTGGCCGACTTGGACCTGGTGTTGCATATCGCCTGTGGAGCAAGCTCGAACACACCACGCGACGTTCACACCTTGATCCTGAAATTACTCAAGTTGATTTATCGGGGCTCGCACTTGAACTTGCATCTTGGGGAACACCATTGGCTGAACTTTCATTTGCCGATCGCCCACCAGAGGCCGCATACAAACAAGGAATTGAGCTTTTACAAATGCTCGGTGGGCTTGATCGTGAAGAGAAACTGACCGACATCGGTCGACGAATGTTGACTGCGCCAGTACATCCACGCCTTGCGCACATGGTGACGTCATCGCACCCACGTGATCACGGTTTGGCTTGCGTTATTGCGGCATTACTTGATGATCGTGATGTGATGCGCGGTCGTCCCGATGAGTTACCTGTTGACATTTCGTTGCGCGTGCAGTTCATCACGCGCGAGATGTATGACGATCGCGCCGATCGACGTGGCACTGAAAGAGTACGTGAACGCGCCGAAGATATGGCCCGCCGCACGGGTGGTCGCCTTGATTGGGACAGCGTGAACTCTGATCATGCTGGCGCCGTATTGCTTCTCGCCTATCCCGACCGTTTGGCGATGCGTCGTCAACCTGGGCAGTATCAGATGCGCAATGGTTCGGCCGCATGGTTCCGACCCAATGACCAACTCGCACATGAAATGTTTGTTGTTGCTGCCGATCTCGATGGTGATCGCAAGAATGCCCGCATACGTTTATGCGCCGTTGTCAATGATGCAACAATCAACGAAGTTCTCACGAATGACGTCATTGAAGAGCGCGTCACTCTGTGGGACAAAGAACGCAAAGATTTTGTCGAGCGGGTGACAGTCAAACTTGACCGAATGCGTTTATCTGAAGAGACTCGTCGCCCTTCGCCCAACGATTCAACAGTCACAGCGATCATGGAATATTTGGTGCAGCAACGCTTGTCGCCATTGCCATGGACAAGTGCAACAAGCGAACTGCGTGCACGAATTTCATTTTTACGTCGAGAAATTGGCGAACCATGGCCCGACTGGTCGGACAAAGCATTGATTGCAACATCTGAAGAATGGCTCCGTCCCTACTTGGCCGGCATGACATCGATTAACGATGTCAAAGAACTCAATCTCGGCATGCTGTTACGTTCACAATTACCGTGGCCAGAAGGTGCACAGATTGATGACCTTGTACCGAGCACTCTTGAATTGGCTTCTGGTCGATCGTTGCCGATTGATTACGCAAGTGCCGTCAAAGAAGGAACAGCTCCTGTCGTGCGGGTGCGAGTACAAGATTTGTTTGGCACCAAGACTCATCCGACTGTTGCCGGTGGTCGTGTCCCTCTCGTGCTGCACTTGCTGTCCCCGGCCGACCGACCCATTCAAGTCACGGGTGATCTTCCTGGTTTTTGGTCGGGATCATGGAGCGAAGTGAAGAAAGATATGGCTGGCCGTTACCCCAAGCATCAGTGGCCTGACGATCCCGCCAATGCCGATCCGAAGCGAATGAAAGATCGCTAAAGATTTATGGCTGATGCTTCAATTCGGCGTAGCGTGAAGGTATGCCCGAGTTTGAATTCTCCGAGATCTTCCCCCTAGGCAAAGACACCACTCCTTACCGATTGGTCACGACCGAAGGCGTCAGCACTTTTGAAACTCCTGAAGGAACCTTCTTAAAGGTTTCGCCCGAGGCAATTACTCGCATCACCCAAGAAGCCATGCGCGACATTGCACACTTCTTACGCCCTGGACACCTTCAGCAACTGCGCAACATTCTTGATGATCCCGAAGCCAGCGACAATGATCGCTTTGTTGCGCTTGACCTTTTGAAGAATTCTGCGATTGCAGCAAGCGGAATTTTGCCGATGTGTCAAGACACGGGCACAGCAATCGTGAAGGGCAAGAAAGGTCAGTTTGTTTTCAGCGGCAACGGCGATGAAGAAGCAATTGCTCGCGGCGTGTACAACACGTACCTCACGAGCAACCTTCGTTACAGTCAAATGGCTCCACTCACCATGTACGACGAAGTCAACACTGGTAATAACTTGCCCGCCGAAATCAAGATCAGCGCTGTTGATGGCGACACCTACAAGTTCTTGTTCATGGCCAAAGGCGGCGGCAGTGCCAACAAGAGTTATCTCTTTCAAGAAACCAAAGCGTTACTCAATGACAAGTCGTTGTTCCCGTGGCTCTTTGAAAAGATGAAGTCACTCGGAACCGCTGCTTGCCCGCCGTATCACCTCGCGGTTGTTATCGGTGGAACTTCAGCAGAGCAAGCAGTTGAAACAGCCAAGCTTGCGAGTGCGCGTTACCTAGATACGTTGCCAACTGCAGGCAGCAAACTTGGTCATGCATTCCGCGATCTTGATATGGAAGAACGCATCTTGAAGTTGTCGCAAGAGACCGGCATCGGTGCGCAGTTTGGTGGAAAGTATTTCTGTCACGACGTGCGCGTGATTCGCTTGCCACGCCACGGCGCATCATGCCCAGTTGCGATGGCAGTGTCATGTTCAGCCGACCGACAGATGCTGGGCAAGATCACCAAAGACGGAATCTTCCTTGAACAACTCGAAACAGACCCTGCACGTTTCTTGCCCGATGTGACTCACGATGATTTACAAGACACACCGGTCGTGCAAATTGATCTCAATCAACCCATGAGCGCGATTCGTGCCGAGCTCAGCAAATACCCAGTGAAGACTCGCGTGATGTTGACTGGCCCGCTTGTCGTTGCGCGCGACATCGCTCACGCCAAACTCAAAGAACGCATCGATGCTGGTCTCGGGTTGCCCGACTACATGAAAGACATGGCTGTCTACTACGCCGGTCCGGCCAAGACTCCCGAAGGTATGGCGTCTGGTTCATTTGGACCCACCACAGCTGGTCGTATGGACAGTTATGTCGACGAGTTCCAAGCCAATGGCGGAAGTTTCGTGATGTTGGCCAAGGGCAATCGGTCAAAGGCCGTGACCGACGCCTGCAAGAAGCACGGCGGTTTCTACCTCGGTTCAATTGGTGGACCAGCGGCACGTTTGGCCCAAGACTGCATCACCAAGGTTGAGGTCTTGGAATATGCCGAACTAGGCATGGAAGCGGTCTGGAAGATTGAAGTGCAGGACTTCCCCGCATTTATCGTGGTTGATGACAAGGGCAACGACTTTTTTGACCTGGTCAACAAGCCATTTGGGGGCACCCCAGTCAGCCTTAAATGATGGGCCATCTTTCGGTCTGAACAAATCCTGAATATTTCTCTAAATAATTGACAGAAATATCTGTCGCAATAATCTCTACTTCCATGAAAATTGTGCGGAGTTCATGGTCCACAGTCGTTCGTCGAGTTGTCGCAGGGGTGATTGCCACCTTGGTCGCTACGGGTTCGTGGGTCGTCCCCACGTCGGCGGCGCCAGCAACCGAGTTGTTGCCGGCCATGAAAACCACGTCCTCATCGATCGACGCGATGGCAGTCGGCGACCTCGGTGAAGTTACCAACGTCTTTGAGCCGCAGCATGATGTGGTGGCGGCTGAAATCGCGAGCAACGCGACCGGCCAACGCACTTTGGGATTCGCCGAACGGACCGAGAGTGGTTTTGATATCAAGGTAGCAACGTCATCCTCGATGACCGGAGCCTGGAGCAACTTCGAGACCATCGCCCAAATCGCAGACGGTTCAAACGAACCCGACATTGAGGTGTCGCTCGGTACCAATCAGGTCTCCACGGTCATCTGGACCAACGCCGATCGCGACTCCATTTCGGGTTCGTGGCGATCAGCCAGTAATCCGGAATGGGAAACACCTATCACCTTGTCCACTGGACGTTCCTCAATCTCTTACCTCGATGTAGGTCCGCTCGCCGCATCGGCATTCATTTCATTCCGGGGCTACGACACGGTCGCTGGCTCCAATCGTGCATTTGCAATTGATTGGTACCAAACGGCCGCAACCGCACCGACCGAGGAAGACCTGTCAGCAGGAAATACAAAACAGGTAACAGAGGTATTGCAAGTGACAGACGGTGACGACGATGCGATGATCGTGTGGCTTCAAGACCAGACGGCGTCAACGACCGACACCGTGTGGGGCAACATCTGGGACGGCTCCACCTGGCTCGGCCGGCAGC